>NZ_JAUBOJ010000548.1:0-3708 GCF_036700185.1 Microcoleus sp. BM001215392
GTGCCGTCTTCCGGGCAACCTATATTTAAGCAGAAAGCATAGCTGTCTTGAATTTGCAGCGGTTGGGCAAAACCTTCTATGGGCGGGTTGTTGTTGAATTCCAGGTACACATTTGGCAGTAAATCCTCGCGGTAGCTGTGGGAATTTGGCGGGAAAACTAGATTGGGTGTTAGCTTTTGATCGGTGAAGTTGGCGAGGATGTTGTCGCAGTGTTTCCACAGGGGATTATTGCTGCCTTGACTGTCATTGTGCAGTTGGAAAGCGTATAAGTAGACGTTGGGGGCAGAAATTTTCTCGCTCATGTTATTGGCGCGGTGACTGTGAATTGGGGAGGCGTTTTTTGAGGTTTTCGGGTAACTGTGGATAGCGGTTTGATAGTTTTGGGTCTTGTGCTTCTTTTTTGGTGGCTTCTGGTATTAGTTTTCTGTTAAAATTATTAATTTCATCTGTTATTTTAGGATAATTTGCACACCAATCGCCAAGGGCATCAGCTACTTCGTTGTTCGATTTATTTGCCATCTGCGATATCGTATTGCTGAGATTTGCTAAATCGTCAACCGCCCCGGCTTGTTCAAATACTTCGGGTTGAGTTTCAAAGACTGCTAGGAAACCAGAAATAAATTGTTCATCTGTCATTGCTAATTCCTCCGTTGATTATACTAAGGTCAAAGAAACCGGGTTTCTATGATAAATCTCAATTGGAACAGAAAATCTCCGCAGAAACCCGGTTTCTGATACCAACGCTTATTGCCCAACTGCACAGAAAGCCGCCCAGTATACGGGAGACTCATAAGGTTGATAATCCTGTTTGTAACCGCGACTGTATCTGTCTTGAATTTTCTGTTTATGTTCGCGACTCAGCAACATCGATGCTTCCACCCATTCTAGCAAATCTTTGACAGTTAAACTCCGCAGCCATAATTGAGATTCCCGCAAAGCAACAGCGACAGGCGGGCGAGTTTCCGACAATAAAATCTCATAAAATTTAATCATCAAAATTGCGGTAGATACATCATTGACAGCCCACAAAGTGCTAATCACATTCGTGGTTCCGGCATATAAAAAACCGCTAGGCAATCCGATATACTCATCAGTGGTATCTCCAATATCCGTTAACCCAGTTTCGCAGGCGGAAAGCGTAACTAAACTGCACTTACTCAGCGGCAAATCAAAGATTTCTTCCAGGGTCAGACATTTTTGAATGTCCAATAATTCGTCTTGGGGGGAACGAATATAACTTTTGTTTTCGGAGTCAAGGTTATCGGTGGTACTTTTCGCCCCAGCTAAGATTAAAGCTGATTTCCGGGGATTGTTAAAGTTAAAAAAACCGTGACAGGAAAAGTGAGCGATGTCGGCATTTTGCAACGATTCAAGCTGTTGCTGCAATGCTGCTTTAGTTGCCTTTTCCCGAATCAATACTTCGGCGGGATTAAAGGATTTGGCAATTGCTTCAACTTCGATATCGGTGAAGTCTAAATCTGCTGTCGGGTTTTGAATGGCAAACAATTTTGTGGGTGATGACTCTTCCCCAGTCGGATTTACCCGCTGAGATAATTGTAATAGCTGACAACTGGGAGTATATCTCACACCGCCTGGGAAAAGATCGAGGAGACTTCCAGTTTCTTCTGCATTCTTCCTTAGTCTTCGGCTGGTTAATGCGTGAAGCGGTAACAAGTGCAAATATCGGAAGGGAACTAATATTAATTGTTGGCAATGTTCTGGAATACGAGAAATTATTTCATCGATGTGCAAGATTTGAGCTAATTTTTCCAGGCGGGTTTCTAGCTGATTTGTCCAGTTGTCATATTTTTGCTCATCTTTGATGTCGTCGATATACTCTTGCTGAAACTCCTCTAATGCTTGCAAGTCTTCAGAGGAAGAGTTCCAGAAATCGGGTTGGGTGGAATCGCGGGTAATAGTAAAAACTTTAAAGCTTTCTTGGCTAATATACCATTCTAAAATTGCCTCATTTTTACTTAACAGACTGCGAATTTCTTGAAAAGTAATCCGTTGTAGATTTTGCGGGAGGCCGCGGGCATTGTGAAACAATTCTACTAGGTTTCTGGTTTTGCTGCGTTCGATGTATTCTAGAGCGGCGGTTTTATTTTCCATTTGTAGGCAAACTTCTACCATATCCTGATAAAGCTTATTCCATTCTTCGGCTAACTTTTGTCGGTCTGCTTCGCCGCCGATAATGATTTCACGCCGCATTGATTCGACTGTCTCGATGGCGTAGTTAAAGGTATTGTAAGCTGCTGGGAGTTGGGAATTGTACCGATAGGCACATCCGAGAATATGTAAAGTTCGAGCATTATCTATAGGAAATGCCTCGCGGGTGTAAACTTCCCAAGCTTTATGAAAAGTGGCAATCGCCAGTTCTAAATTATGGGTTTTTTCTTCCCTACTTGTGTAAGCAATCGCCAAATTACTTTGAGTCATTGCCCAATCTTCAGGAAATTCCTCGCGGGTGTAAATTTCTAAAACTTCCCGATAAGCAGTGATAGCTATTTCTAGATTATCCGCTTTTTCGCCTCTGATTCTTTGGTTATAGGCATTTGCCAAATTATTTTGAGTTCTTGCCCAATCTTCAGGAAATTCCTCACGGGTGCGAACTTTCAAAGCTTCCCGATAAACGGAAATAGCCATTTCTAGATTATCCACTTTTTCGCCTATAATTCTGTCGCTATAAGCAATCGCCAAATCACTTTGAATCCTTGCCCAATCTTCAGGAAATGTCTCACGGGTGTAAACTGATAAAGCTTCTCGATAAGTAGCGATCGCCATTTCTAGATTATACGCTTTTTCGCCTCTGATTCTTTGGTTATAGGCATTTGCCAAATTATGTTGAATCGTTGCCCAATCTTCAGGAAATTCCTCCGGGATGTAAACTTCTAAAGCTTCCCGATAAGCGGAGATTGCCATTTCTAAATTATCCGCTCTTTCTCCCCTAATTCTGTCGGAGTAAACAATCCCCAAATTGTTTTGAGCCATTGCCCAATCTCCAGGAAATAGTTCGCGGGTGTAAATTTCTAAAGCTTCCCGATAAGCGGAGATTGCCATTTCTAAATTATCCGCTCTTTTGCCCCTAATTCTTTTGCTGTAAGTAAACCCCAAGTTATGTTGAGTCTCCGCCCAAGCTTCAGCATCTTTTTGACGGGTAACAACAATCAGAGCACTTTCATAACCTGCAATGGCAATTTCTAAATTACTAGCCCTGCTACCTAAAGGAAATTTCTCGATTACATTACTAAATTTGAAAATATATAGTAATATAGCATAGTTTTCGTCTAGGCTATCTAAGTTTGCCAGAGTTTCCATCGTCCAATTTCGCAACACCACAGCCAGGTTATCATCAACTAAGTCAAGATTATTACGTAGCAGGCGATAAATTACATTAGGATCGCCGTCGCTATCTGCCGTTACCCACAATACTTGGAGCAAAAATATAACTTGCTGATCGGCAGATGGAATTTTAAACCATTTCGCTAGGGGACGGTAAAAATTCATTAAAAATATATCTATTCGCTTTTTAATTGCCTTTTTTGAGTTCATTTTATGCCTCCTCTAGCATTACCTGCACCAACCCCGCGTCAACTAACTCAGAGTTTGCTTGCAAAATTTGGTTTACTTCCCCGTTGGGGCAATTCAGTAGCGATTCAATCAGATTGAGATAAGCTTGGCGGCGTTCTTCGTTCATTGCTGACAACC
>NZ_JAUBOJ010000549.1:0-3694 GCF_036700185.1 Microcoleus sp. BM001215392
CTAAGATTTTATGTCCAAATGCTACGCCCTTCTAGGATTTTTGCAAGAGGTCTAAAGAAAGAACCAGACCGAAAAACAATTAGCTTGCACGAGTTAAAAACTGGCAAGCGTCTAACCCAAAACGCATTACCCGCAGATTGTAAGTTTTTGGCTTACAACTCGTGGCGCATTGCAAACATTGTAAAGCCGTCTAGCGAAGGACGGGGTTTCAAACCCATTTTTCTGATGAGACAAATCATTCTCGAAAAGATTGTTGCTACCCTACAACCTTTAGATTTTGTTCTCGCTTTGTGGCAAGGAGGCTCAGCCGCCCACGGATACACCGACGAGTGGTCAGACCTCGATATTGCGGTTGTGGTTGCAGATAATAGCGTGGAACAAACCTTTGAGATTGTAGAACAAGCCCTCACGGAAATTTCCGAAATTGAACTCAAATATCGAGTTCCAGAACCCGCTTGGCACAATCAGTCCCAGTGCTTTTGGCGGCTCAAAGAAACTGAGCCGTTCTTGCTAATTGATTTTGCCGTTTTCCGCCGCAGCAGCCGCAACGATTTTCTGGAAATCGAGAGACACGGAAAAGTCCCGATCGCCTTTGACAAAGCTAATATAATTGTACCTGCTCATTTGGATAAAAATCAGCATCTTTCCCGAATGCAAGCCAGATTCAACGAAATTAAAATTCGTTTTGATTTGCTGCAACCTCTGGTAAAAAAAGAGATTTACCGCGGGCATTTAGTAGAGGCGATCGGCAATTATCACAATTGGACGCTTTTACCGTTAGTCGAACTGTTGGGCACGATCTACCGTCCCCACAGATACGACTTTCAACTAAAATATTTTAGCCGAGATTTTCCGGTCGAAATAGTCGATCGCCTCACACCGCTTTTCTGCATTGCCAATCTCGAAGATTTGGGCGAAAAACAACAAACAGCCGAGGCTTTTTTCGCAGATATATTACCGCAGGCAGAAGCTAAATTATCTAATGCCAATTCTCAAAAGTAGGGAAACAGCCTTTCGGTGTCCTGCCCCGAGATTACCGACAAGGCACTGCAATTTGCTCTGAAAATCACGAGCGCGGTAAGATTAGTTGCTCAAGGGAATATGCAAGTTTTAATAATTAGCCTAAAATTTAGAATTGTAGCAATATCCTGTCAATCTTGTGTAAAAATATCCGACAAGTAACATACAGTGCTAAAAATTTATTACCGAAAGCTATTAACATAGTAGTATCAACCTTAAAAATCAACATCTCGTGACAAAACTCAGCGTCAACATCAACCGCATCGCCCTCCTGAGAAACTCTAGAAATATCGGCATTCCCAGCGTTACCGAAGCTGCAAAAACAGTAATTGCGGCCGGAGCCCACGGCGTTACAGTCCATCCGCGCCCAGACGAAAGGCACATCAAAGCTGCCGACGTTTATGACTTAGCCAAAATGCTAACCGTCGAGTTTAACATCGAAGGAAATCCGTTTGAGCCGCCATTTATGGATATAGTTTGCGATGTTAAGCCTGCTCAGTGTACCTTAGTCCCGGACGCTCCAGACGCGCTCACATCCGATAGCGGTTGGAATATTCCCCAAAATCGCGATCGGCTGTTACCAATTATTCAAAAATTAAAAGACAGCGGTATCAGAGTCAGCTTGTTTATGGATGCAGATGCTGCTCTCATGCCTCTAGCAAAAGAAGTTGGAGCAGACCGAGTAGAATTGTACACGGAACCCTATGCAACTGCTTTTCGTGAAGGCAATGTAGAATCAGTTTTTGAGAAGTATCTCTTAGCAGCTTCTTCGGCTCAATCTGTAGGTTTGGGAGTTAATGCCGGACACGATCTAAATTTGCAAAATTTAGCTAAATTTTGCTCGATTCCTGATATACTAGAAGTCTCGATCGGTCATGCTTTAATTGCAGAAGCCTTAGAAATGGGTTTGTCTAATACAGTACAAGCTTACCTAAAAATTCTCTCTAGTTTGTAGTAGAAATCAACTATCGCGATCGGGCGACTGTTTGACTCCCTCAGTCGTTGGTATCAGAGTTCCTTGCCTCACCAGAAAAAATTGGTTTAAAGCCCCCACCTTTGCAGGGAGAAACAAAAAGCAGACGATTCATTACTCCAATCCTCGGACTTAAGGGTAGAGGTCGCCCTCAAGCAGTCAACTGTCAACCCTTCGACTACGCTCACAGCAAGCTGTCAACTGAAAAAGCCCGATCGACCCTCACAGATCGGGTGGTAGACTGCGCCCGGCCGCGCACGCTACCACCCGATCGCCCAAAACAATCAACAGTAGAGGCCGTCACCCCTGCTGGTGAGGAGCATCTTGCTTGATAGCAAGGCCGATCGTAGAACCCAGACACCGCGTTTTTTGGGCGCCAGCATTTTTTTAGCAATATCCTCGGAAAAAGGTTTAATTTTCCTTAACTAAATAAATCAAAGTATCAATGATATTATACGCAGGCAGTATCATTGAAATGTTCGGACAAATCGAGGCTGTTACTTAGTTCCAGCATGGGCAATCTGCTAGCAGCAGTTTTTGTGCGACTACGGGATATCTAAGTCTCTCCCAAATGCTGGTTGAGCCTCAGCCCGCCCGACTTGATCCGGTGATAACAGGCAAACACAAGTAAGCATATACAACTCATTACCCCATCGAAAGTGCGACATGAAAAAACTAATTTTACTGACTGGAATGCTACTGATGATGACGGCAAAATCCGTATTTGCCAGCCCTGTAGCTTCAAAACTAGCACCGAGCGACCGGATGGCCGCCTCGGAAATTACAGAAATTGTTAATAAACCCGCTACTTCTGTCGCATTTACCCGGCTAGAACCGATCGAGCCAACATCGGCTATTTCTGTCTCAGTTTCCAACAAGCAAGAACCGATCGAGCCAACATCAGCTACTCCCGCAGCCGCGGCCAAGCTCGAACCCATTGAGCGAATGTCAACCTCGGAAATTAGACAAACTATCAGCCAACCCACTACCTATATTTTTGAAGGTGTCAAAGGGCGAGAACTCACTCTCTCGCTGTGGGCGGGAAAACTGACAGCCCAACTCTACAGCCCCAACGGTCAAAATATGGGGTCTCTTGACAAAAGTGACAATCAGTGGATCGGTCAGTTGCCAGAATCTGGCATCTACCGCGTGCGAGTTACCCCCAAAGGTGAGACGAGCAGTTTCGTACTCGAACGCGACTTTAACGCCAAGTGGACTTACAAGCCCGATCGCGTGGTTCCCATCGCCTTCGGAGACAACGAAGCCACAGTCAAACTCAAAATGTCCGGCTACCAAATCCAGCCCCTGACAGTTCAGGGGAAACAGGGACAGACAATCACGGTGACAGCTAGCAACAAAAATCTTGATGTGGCGATCGAATCTCCCTCGGGACAACTCCTCGATCAAGGCGAAGGTCAAAGTTTTGCGCAACTCCCCGAGTCGGGTACCTACAAGGTGCTGGTAGTTGCTAACAAGCCTGTCAAGCCCTCTATTAGAGTTTCTGTGCGCTAGTAAAGATGGCAAAAATCCGATCGGGCGATCGACTTTCCCTCGCCCAACCCCAAAAGCTCGCCCGAAAAGCGAGCTTTTTTTTGCGTAAAATCAACCGCCAAGAACGTTAGTTAGGGGAGCATCTCAGTTTGGGAAGTTGACTGTTGACTGTTGACTGTTGACTGTTGACTGTTGACTGTTGACTGTTGA
>NZ_JAUBOJ010000550.1:0-3651 GCF_036700185.1 Microcoleus sp. BM001215392
TCGGAATGCGAGTCCTTTCTTGGATGCGGACTCGCATTCCGAACGATCGAACCAGTTTTATAATAGTGAATCGAGGCGAAATGCTCTTACCAGAAACACCTCACCGCTTTTGAGAAGGCTGATAAAAATAGTGCCTGATGTGAGTTTCTACTGACATCAGGCACTATTAGAAATTCGATCGCACAAATTGACTCTTGTTTAGCGGATGACGGCTAAAGCACCAGCGCCCGCAGCCGCTACGGCCGAGGAAAGAGCGGTGAAAAACAGCCACCAAGAGGCAACTTCCGCTGCTTTTCGGGTTTCTTCGGCTTGTTTTTCAGCTTGCAATTTGATGCTTTCGAGGCGAAGCTGTGCTTCTTGCTGCAAGCGTTCTGCTCTTTGCAAGACGGTATTTCTGCTTTTTTCGATTTGGTCGATCAAGCGGTTCGCATCTGCTTCGGAAATGTCCTCGCGCGAACTAATTAAGGCTACTAAAGTATCGCGGTTGAAATGACCGAGGCGATCGCGCAAAGCATCAAATCCGGCTTGCGGATCGTCAAATAACTTGCGCACGTCCCGCGTAATGCCTTCATAATTGAGTTCCGGGCGATCGAGCGAATTGAGATAATCCCGAATTTTACCGAGAATTCCGTCAATTACCGATTGAATTCCCTCCTGAATTTTCTGGATTTGCAGTGCGAATTGGTCGCGCACCGACAAAATTTGATCGACAATCCGAGCAGCTTCTGCTTCCGAAATATCCGGCCGCTGAGACAGCAGAGAAATCATCGTCGCTCGATCGATATGCGACAGTCGTTCGCCCAAACTGTAAGCGCCGACTTTTGGATCGTGCAGCAACAGTTGCAAGTCGCGCTTGATGGCTTCGGGATTTAATTCATCCTTGCCGGTATTGCGCAAATAATCCTCTAAAATGCTCTGAAAATCCTGGACTTGAGTTTGCACCCGCTTCGCCAAACGGCGCGGCGCTTTGACGATCGATCCTAGAGTTTCCTGCACTTGGTCGATAATTTGATTGACTTGTTCCTCGGTCAAATCTTCTCTCTGAGAAAGCAGCTTGACCAAAGTATCGCGATCGACCTGAGAAAGGCGGCCGCGCAGCGCTAAAGCCCCTTCCTTGGGATTTTCCATCAGTTTCGTCAAATCCCGCTTAATCCCTTCAGGATTGAGTTCTGACTTGCCTGTATTGCGCAGGTAATCTGCCAGGGCGGTAGTAGTTTGGTCGTACTGATCCTTAGCTTTTTCTGCCAGCTTTTGCGGTGCTTCCAGCGCGCTGTGCCAAGTTTCTTCGGCACTGTCGAGAAGCTGGTTTACTTGGTCTTCGCTGAGGTCTTTTCGCTGAGATAGCAATTTTACCAAAGTTTCGCGATCGAAGCGAGAAGCTCTAGCTTTTAGCGCCCACATTCCCGCTTCCGGGTTGTCCAGCAGCGTTTTGAAATCGCGCTTGAGTCCTTCGGGATTTAGTTCTTCTTTGCCCGTAGACTGCAAGTATTCTTGTACTTTTTGCCACTGATTGTCTAGTCGGACTTGCGCAGCTTCTTGCAGACCTTTAGAATCTGCTAAAACTACATCTCGCGTCCTGTCCAACTCTTTAACAATCTGGTCTACTTCCTGGAAACCGAAGCCTTCGCGGCCTCTGAGGATTTGCACGAAACTGTCGCGGGTGTAAGGAGCCAGCCGATCGCGCAACTGTTCGTAATTCGCATCAGAATCCTCTAAGATTTTCTTAAAATCGCTCCCGATACCTGCTGCTGTGAGTTCTGCTTTCGGCGTCAGCTTCAAATAAGTTTCCACGCGCCACTGCAAATCGCGAGCTTTTTCTTGCTCCTCTGCAAAAATAGCAGTTTGTAAAACTCGCTGTCTAATTCCTTCTAATTCCTGGGAAATTTCTTTAATTTTGTCTTGGGTAAAAACGCCGCGACTTGCCAGAATTTCCGCAAACTTAGACTGATTTAGTTTTTCTAATTCGCGGCGCACAGTTCCCGGATCTGCCGTTGGATCGTAGAGCACGTCACGAAATTCGCGCTCGATCGTTTGCGGGTTCATTTGCCACGAATAAGTGTTGAGCAAGTAGTTTTCTACGTCTGCACGAATTGGGCTATAAGTTTCTGGTTCGCCTTTGACTTTAGCGGTAATTTTATCAGCTTGCTGGCTAACTTTGTCCTTAGCTGTTTTAAGCTGACCCATTACTTTTTCCACATCTAAGTCGGAAATATCCGTGCGACCCAAAACTACTCCCATTAAAGCATTGACTGCCATTGTCGTTGCTTGGGACATCATTGTGGGGTTTTGTCCGGAATTTTGACCGCCCAGATTGCCGAGAACTTTTTCTACCCTACTTGTCAGCGTATCTGAGAGCAAATCTCCCGATTTTGCTGATTTGAGATAATCTATTAATTGGGCGATGCCGTCTGATTTTTGGTCTTGTTTTCCTACTTGTTTCCAAGCATCTTGGAGTTGGTCTACAATCCGGTTGACATCGCGTTTTGACAAGTCCGATCGCGAACTGACTAAATCTACGAGAGTTTGGCGATCGAGATTCGGCAAATTTTCGCCCGCAATGCTTTTGAGTTGCGGATCGTTTAGCAGCTTTTCAAACTCGCTGCGCATCGCTTTGATGTCTAATTCCGGCGGTTTGAGGGCTTGGATGTAGTCTTCGACGTTTTCCCGCAAGCTTGTAGGGTCGATCGCGCTACCGAGTTCGTGGCCCACTGCTGCTGCTGCTGCTTTGGCGGTGGCCACTACTTGGTTGCTGGCTGCTTTGGCGCCGAGGGCGGCGGCTGCGGTGCCGAAAATAGCTTGAACGCCTGATGTTGCGGTGTTAACGACGGAACCGATCAGGGAACCGACGGTGGTAGAGCTCACCCAGACGAGGAGTGAGAAATAGGTAGCCCACACGACTAAACCGACGATCGCACCTAAACCGGGACTGCTAATCAAGCTAAGCTTAACTGCTAGCAAGCAAGCGAAAAATAGGGCGACGGTGACGGTAATTAGAGTCCAAGTACCGACTTTGCGCCCGATGTGGCGTACGGGGGGGGCGCCGCTATCCGAGTGGTGTCCGTCGTCGTGGGATTGTCCGATATAAGAAAGGCCCGCAGCTACTGATAAATTTGTGAGCAATAGTTGGAAAGCGCAGGCTAGTACGACTCCAGCGATGAGGGCGATAAAAAATTGCGGCCCGGAATAGAGGAGTGCTGCATCTTCTACTCTGCTAGTTGTTGTTGTAGTCTGTTCTACAGGCACTTGAGCCAGCCAGAACCCGATGTTATACAGTTGTGGATTTATTGGCAAATTTTGATACATAGTATATTCCTCGTTAAAGGGGTGGGTGCGCGCGTTCATTGGCGCGACTTGACCAATGTATAGTGTTAAACTCATGCCCCCAATGGCAAGCATCGCTTTATTGACGAGCTAAAGCATCCCCCTACAGTCGGAAGTGTATAAATATGTCTGCGGCCTACTGTTGATTGAGAGATAATTGTGCTATGTAAGTTTTGTTTGGTTTGTGAAGTAGATTTTTTTTAACGAACCGCAGAGGACGCAAAGAACGCTGAGGAAGAGAAGAAAGAGAAAAAAATTGTGAGTCGTAGGGTGCGTGGGTGCATCTCAATGCAAGCGAATATATCCGTAGGGGCGAAGCATGACCTCCGT
>NZ_JAUBOJ010000551.1:0-3636 GCF_036700185.1 Microcoleus sp. BM001215392
TTCGTTTATTTTACCAGATGCCGTCACTGAATTTTTTTTGACCTGAATCCTTACACGAACTTCTAATACTTGGGCCAGATATTGGACGCAACTTTTAAAGAATTCTTCGCCTGTTTTCCCTGCGGTACCTTCGACTATTAAGCGGAGAGATTGTTCTTGACGTTTGCGATTTGTGATATCTCTTGCTACCCAAACCACTCGATCTTCAGACATGGGAGAAATCCTGGCATCAAACCAGACTAACCTATCGCCTATGGGTAATGAGTATTCTAAGTGCGTTATGGAGCGATCGATAATGGCTTGGCGAATAGTGTGGAGGAACAAATCTGCTACATTTTGGGGAAGAAGTTCGTGCAGTTTTTTGCCTAAAAGTTCATCTGAAGGTTTGTACAAATCGGGCGCGGAAGTGGGAGCAATTTTGAGATAGCGTCCCTCTGAATTCAAAACAATAATCACATCCTGCATGGCGTTAAATAGTGCCATTAATTCTGATTGAGAGCGGTCTAACTCTATTTCGACTTGTTTGCGATCCGTAATATCCCGTGCTGCTGCATAAACGAAATTTCCACAGGGAGCGGCACGCCATTCAATATATCGATAAGTGCCATCTTTGGCACGATAGCGGTTAATAAATTCGGGGATTTGTTTCTGTTGACTCAAATCAGACATCGCCTCTAAGGTTGAGGCGAGATCGTCGGGATGAACAAAATCTAGAAATATTTGACGTTCTAATTCTTGAATGCTGTAGCCGAGAGTGTTTTCCCAAGCACGATTTAGGCGGCGAAAGTGACCGCTGACATCGGCAATGCAGAGCAAATCGAGAGTAACGCTAAAAAACTGCTCTAGTTCTAATTCGGCGGTTTTGCGATCGCTAATATCGCAATTAGTGCCAATAAACCGCAAAGGTTGACCGTTTTTGTCCCATTCAGTCACCTGACCGCGAGCTAAAATCCATTTATAAGTACCATCTTGACAGCGCAGGCGATGTTCGTTGCGATAATTAGAATTTTGACCGTTCAGGTGTTGAGCAATATCTTGATAGCATTGGGATAAATCGTCGGGATGCAGCCGACTATTCCACTCTTCTAAAGTATTAGTAATTTCGTGTTCTGCATAGCCCAGCATCGCTTTCAACTGCCGAGAAAAAATCACTTCGTTTGTTTTGAGATTCCAATCCCAAGTGCCATCTCCGGCTCCTTCTATGGCTAACTGCCAGCGACTGTTACTTTCTTCTAAAGCGATTTGTGCTTGTTTGGTGTGGTGGATGTAACGCGCTATTCCCAAACAGGAAATAATTTGCCCGTTTTCATCTTTTAGGGCTGAGACATTTGAGGAGTGCCAGTGATATTTGCCATCGCGATGCAAAACTCGATATTCAAGCCCCCGCACTTGTTCGCCTCGGAGACAGCGATGAAAAGCATCCTTATACTTTGGTAAATCTTCGGCAGCAACGAATAAAGCAAAAGATTTATTTAGCAATTCTGCTAACTCATATCCCATCACTTCTTTGAATTGGGGAGTGACATAGCTGAAGGTGGAATCGGGATTGATGATATAAACCAAATCGTTGATATTTTCAATGATGCTGCGGAATTTATTTTCACTTTGGCGCCGGGCGATTTCTGCGGCTTTGATTTCTGTGATGTTTTGAATATAGCCATACCAATTTATACTGCCATCGAGTTCTTGCTGGGGTGTAGAATGACCTAGCAACCACAGCAATCTGCCATTAGGTAAACAAACTCGATGTTCGCAATACCAAGGTGTGAGGTGTGAGGCGGATTCAAGAATGGATTGATTGACGCGATCGACATCTTCAGGATGGACAAAGTTAAAAATTTGAGTGGGATTCTCGTCTACTTCTTCTCGGGAAACGCCATAAATATCTCGCATCCCGTCGCTGGCGTAGGGCAAATTGGCAGTTCCATCAGGGTTCAGACAAAACTGATAAATAAAACCGGGGATGTGACGGGCAATTTGCTTGAGGCGATAATCATCTGCGACAGAAGCGAAACTAACAGGCTCAATCCCCGCATCCCGTAGTTAATTGTGGGCTTGTTGGAGTTGGTCTTTGAGTTCTTGGACTTGTATCTCTGCCAGTTTGCGTTTTGTAATATCTCGCATTACTGACAGATGGCGATGGGGCAAAAAGTTTGCCTTCGTCACATATTCTACTACGCGGATCTGCCCATCAGCCCGTACTAAGCTCAACTCACCTCGCATTTTTTCTTGTTGCTGAAATTGTTGCGATGCTGCTTGGAAATTAAAGTCTGGTTCTGTAAACTCTATGATGCAGCGTCCTAGCAGTTGCTCTCTCTCTATCCCAAATAATTCACAGGCGGCGGGGTTGACATCTATGTAACGCCCTTGGCTATCGGAGAGCGCGATCGCATCTAAGGTTGTTTCAAAAAGCGTGCGTAATTGCCTGTCTCTTAGAGATAGCAACAGGTCATGGTCTTCAGATTTATGATTGTCTAAGGATTGGGACATTATTGTTAATGGTGTAAGTGATGGTTTCAATGTTTAATAAAAATCTAATCATTCAATACTTCGTAAATTGTTTGATGCCAAACATTAGAATGAGAGTTTCAAGAAAATCTGCCCGCATTCGATAGGGCTGGCTGAGTAAGTCGGTACAACGAAATAAAACATGAAAAAGGGCGGTTTTTGTCGAAATAGACTCTTTCCTAGTATAAATTCTAGGCTGAACCAGCTCCTGCGAAACCCTCTAAGATATTATTTTTATTTCGTTTCATGCTAGTTACAAACTCAAAATGTCAGTTAATCTATGCAGACTTGCGAGTTGAGAAACCGGGTTTTTTGCTAATTTTTTGCTTAATTAACAAAAAATTAATCAGATCGACCCGGTTTTTAGATATATATCGGTCAGCTATGAAGGAGTGCTTCGCTCCTACAGATATATTTGCTTTTTGAAATAGCTGCTCGCGATGCTGTTTGGCTATAGATGCTCGCCCCTAGTTTAGTAAAACTCATTTTAGAATTAGTTTTACTAAACTACGGATTAACGTAGAATAAAAATCGTAAATTCTGTGCCTTGACCTAAAATCGATCTGATTTCTAGCATACCAGAGTGTGCGTCAATTATAATCTGGCGGGCGATATGCCTCCGGCATATCGCCTATTCCCATCCCAATTCCGTGTTATTGCCAACTTCTTTTGTAGTAAACAAGTGGTGGAATATCCGCAATTTTACTGACTGGGAGATACCTTGACAGTTATCTTTAATCCGAATTACTACGGTTTAAAAATCGCTCGATTTGCCGAATACTTCAGGACAAATGATAATTCGTTGACAATTAGCCTGTAATTATGCTTATATTTGCCAAATGCACGCTACATCTAAAGTATCGATCGCCTTGGCGATCGGATTGATAAATAGTTAATTTAATTGACCGAATCAGAAATAATACCTAATCAAAATAAATAAATTGGTTGACTCAACCATAGTTTACAGTCAGTTTCAACAGTTGACAGTTGACCGCTTGAGGGTTGACCGAAGGAGAGCGACCTCTACCTAAAAGTCCGAGTATTGGAGTAATAGACAAGAGTGCAAAAATCAGAGAAGGGCGTAGCATTTGGACATAAAATCTTAGGTTTAACCGATAAATTTTCGCC
>NZ_JAUBOJ010000552.1:0-3631 GCF_036700185.1 Microcoleus sp. BM001215392
CGCCCCTACGTTTCTGGTAAGTACGATCGCGACTACGAAGACTTCAACCTCAGCGGCAAACAAGCAACAGCCTTTAATTCAGTGGTAGCATTTACCAAAACTCGGAAAATCCCCCTAATTTTCGTCAATTTGCCCCTCACCGACGACTACTTAGATCCCACTCGCCGATCGGCAGAACAGCAGTTTAGACAACGAATGCAGCAACTCTCGCGACAAAAAGGCTTCGCCTTCCGCGACTTGTCCCAGCGGTGGCCAAATCGCAACGAATATTTCTTAGATCCCAGCCACCTCAATCGTTTTGGGGCGATCGCCGTTTCGCGCATCCTCGCCTCCGATACCAGCATTATCTGGCCAGGGCCCAAATCCCGGAACACAGATGGATGATGCGATTTGCCATGAGGAATGACAGATTGTATAAGGGTTTGGAGCTTTCCTGCTTCGCAGTGCGAGCCTCCCCGCGATCGGCCAGAAACCATCCCCGCGATCGGGGATTCAGTCTAAAATCTAAATAATCTAAAATCCCAAATCTCAAATCTCAAATCGCAAGATTGTGCAACTAAAACAAGTAATTATCGCCCACAAAGCCCGAGACACCCTCAGCCAGCGGTGGGCCGAACAATGCGCCCGCCAGTTAGAAAGTCGTGGCTGTCATGTTTTAATGGGCCCCAGCGGCCCGAAAGATAACCCGTATCCGGTGTTTTTAGCTTCTAGTAACAGCCCGATCGATCTAGCCGTAGTTCTCGGCGGCGACGGTACGGCGCTGGCTGCGGCGCGGAATTTGGCTGCTGACGGCATCCCGATTTTAGCTGCGAATGTGGGGGGACATCTGGGTTTTTTAACCGAGTCTTTTGAGGATTTCCAAAATACTGAGGAGATTTGGGACAGACTCGCCGAAGATAGGTATGCCGTCCAGAAGCGCATGATGTTGCAGGCGGCGGTGTTTGAGGGAAACCGAACTAATCTCGAACCGGAAAGCGATCGATTTTTGGCACTCAATGAAATGTGTGTTAAACCTGCTTCTGCCGATCGAATGCCGAGCTGTATTTTGGAAATGGAAGTTGACGGCGAAGTAGTCGATCAATATCAAGGCGACGGTTTAATTGTGGCAACTCCCACCGGTTCGACTTGCTACACCGCATCCGCCAACGGGCCGATTATTCACTCGGGAATGGACGCGATCGCAGTTACTCCAATTTGCCCTTTAAGTTTATCCAGTCGGGCTGTAGTTTTGCCACCCCGTTCCGTCGTCAGCATTTGGCCTTTAGCAGATTACGAACTCAGCACCAAACTCTGGATGGACGGCATTTTAGCTACGGCAATTTGGCCGGGACAGCGGGTTGACGTGCGGATGGCAGATTGCGAAGCTAAGTTTATCATTTTGCGAGAAAACTATTCTTATTACGGCACTTTGAGGGAAAAACTTCAGTGGGCCGGAGCCCGAATTCGGTACAGCAACAATCACCGCAATTAATCCAAATCATTCACGACTGACTTATATTGACCTGTAGAGGATGTCTCGATCTTTCAATAGATTCTCTACAGGTCAATATATAGCAATTTTAGGGAAAGATGATGTACAACTTGAGATTTGAGATTTTCTATTTTTAAATTTGAGGATTTTGTAATTGTTAATTATACCAATTTAAAACGAAATAACAGTATTCTTGTCCCCCCCCTTTACAAGGGGGGGCTAGGGGGGGTGAATTGGTCTCTGAGGCTAATTCCAACTCTTGTCCCCCCGGGGCTAGGGGGGGTGAATTTACCGGGCGTGAATGGGGATGTGCTGCACCCGAAGCATTTACCAAACGTCTGGGAGAAATGCAAATTGTGCTGCAAAACCAAGACAACCGCGAACACGACATTCTCGACTCCGACGATTATTATCAATTCCAAGGCGGAATGACTGCGGCAATTCGCAATTTGCAAGGGAAAAATCCTGAAACCTATTTCGGCGATAACTCGATTCCCGAAAATCCAAAAGTGCGACAACTAAAAGAAGAAATTGCGCGGGTTTATCGCAGCAGGGCGGTAAATCCGAAATGGATTGAAGGGGCGATGCGCCACGGTTATAAAGGTGCTTTTGAAATTGCCGCCACTGTCGATTTTTTGTTTGCTTACGATGCTACGGCGAATTGTGTTGAAGATTTTATGTATGAAGGAATTGCACAGGCTTACATTTTTGATGAAAAAGTTCAGGGATTTATCCAAGAAAATAATCCTTGGGCGCTGCGAGATATGGCGGAAAGATTGTTAGAAGCTCGCCAGCGGGGGTTGTGGGAGAGTGCTAATCAGGATACTCTTGATAAATTGCGATCGATCGCCCTGCAAGCCGAAGCAGTCATCGAATCCCATACAGAAATACGCAATTAACATCAGCAGCCCGTTTGCGGTAATATCTACTAATGTTTCGCGAACGGTGAAAGCTGTATGATTCGCCGCTACATTGCTACTATCAGCACTAACATCTTAAAACGTACCTGCACCGCGATCGCCGCGATCGCCCTAACCACAGTCGGATGTTCGCCGCCCAAGCCACCCAACACCGCAGCGCCATCTAGCTCGATCGCCTCATCCGCAGTCCTAGCACAGCCACCAACCTCTGTGTTAGCCGGAAACCCCAATAAAACCCAAAAATCCATCAGCGTTCCTTCCTGCGCCCAAAACGAACCATTTGCAGACTCAGTTAACTTTGCCACCAAGGCCGCAAATTTGGCTCAATCAGCCAATTCAAAACAAGAGTGGGACGAAGTAGCAGCCCAATGGGTACAAGCCGTAGCCTGGATGCAAGCGGTTCCCCCCGGTAGTCCCAGGCGGGCGTTTGCTGAAAAAAAAGTCACCGAGTACATGAAAAATCTGGTTTATGCGCAACAGCAAGCGGGCGCAAGTCGATCGCAAGCCAGTACAGTCAGCTTCAGCAGCGATTTGCTCGACGAACAGCTAGAACTATACCTATCCTACGTTGCAGCCGTCGGGCCGCCAGATGTTTTGATTGTCGGTAGTTCCCGGGCGTTGCAGGGCGTCGATCCCAAACAGCTAAAACAATCTTTGGCTGCTAACGGGAGTCCGGGTTTAAAGGTATTTAACTTTGCAGTCAACGGCGCAACTGCCCAAGTTGTTGACTTTCAACTGATCCGGCTGTTGAAGCCGGATCATTTGCCTCAAATGATTGTCTGGGCAGACGGTGTGCGCGCATTTAACAGCGGTCGGGACGATCGCACTTTTAATTCGATCTTAGGCTCCGAAGGCAGCAAGCTTTTAGCCGCAGGCGTTCGTCCCAAACTCGCGTCTGGTGAGCCTAACGTGATTCCCCAGTGTTACAGATTCCCGCAGTTGTGCGCTAACAGCACTTTTCGCCGAAATCGAGCATCGGTCGATCGACCTTTGAGGGCTGGGCGAGAAGCCCACCCCACAGTCAAATTCGTCACGAGTGGAACAGGCATGGAGCCTGTTGCCCAGAATGCAGTATCACAAACAAAACTAGCCATCAGACAAGTCAGCGAATTAGCAGATGCGATCGACTCCAACGGATTCATGTCAATGTCGGGCAGTTACAATCCCGACACATATTACCGACAACGCCCCTACGTTTCTGGTAAGTACGATCGCGACTACGAAGACTTCAACCTCAGCG
>NZ_JAUBOJ010000553.1:0-3621 GCF_036700185.1 Microcoleus sp. BM001215392
GAACCCCCCCAACCTCCCCTTGGTAAGGGGGGGTTGGGGGGGTATTGACTGGTAGTAAAGCAGAAGAATTGGAATTAGCCACATCTTTACCAGAAGAAGTGGAGGGGGTACTTGTATAGGCGTAACTGCTCCAATTAATGTAAGCTTTGGCTAAATCGCCGTCGTCTGTCCAGTTTTGAGCTTCAATTATTCCCTGAAGTCCCGCACCGTAAGCACCCGGCTTTGAACCAAAGACTCGAAATTGCGATCGCGCTTGCGCATCTTCCCGACTCAAACCAGCCGATTCCCAATCCAAAATCTCTTGTTTAACTTGTGCTGCTAAAGGATTGTCTTCCGCAGGTTCATCTAAATCCGCTACAGCTTTGACAGCCGAGTCAAACAAATCAATTAAATTAAAAAAAGCATCGCGGAAGAAGCCAGAAATCCGCAAAGTAACATCGACGCGCGGCCGCCTCAAAACAGAAACAGGCAAGATTTCAAAATCTACAACCCGGCGCGAAGGCCCATCCCAGATTGGTTGAACTCCGATCAATGCTAAGGCTTCGGCGATGTCGTCTCCCCCTGTCCGCATAGTCGATGTTCCCCACACAGACAAACCCAAAGTTTTGGGATATTCACCATTTTCTTGAGTGTATCTTTCGATTAAAGTTTCGGCTGCAACTCTGCCAACTCTCCAAGCAGTTTCTGTGGGAATAGCGCGGATATCTACCGAGTAAAAATTGCGGCCTGTGGGTAATACATCTGGTCTCCCACGGGTGGGTGCGCCGGATGCGCCGCTGGGAATGTGTCGCCCATCTAGTCCGCGCAACAAGTTAGTAATTTCTTGATTTGTTTGCAGGAGTGATGGTAAAAGATAGTTGGCAATCCAATCTAATTCTTGTTGGGTGGCTTGTCCTATTTCTTGATTAAAAACCGCAGAAGCACGCGGATGAACGCGGATGTCTTTGATTAAATCATCTACTAATTCTGCGGCTTTTGCTTCTAATTCGGCGGTTAAATCGCCTGCGGTGGTTAAGGGATCGAAATCTAGATTTAAGTCTTGGGCGAGGGAGCGGGTTAAGCCGGAACGATTTGTGCTAGGATGGCGGGCGATCGCAATTATCAAATCTCGCAACTGTCTACCTTCGGGACATTGACCAAAAATATGCAGTCCGTCGCGGATTTGGGATTCTTTGAGTTCGCAAAGATAACCGTCGGTGCGGGTGATAAACTCGGTAAACTCGGATTTATTGAGTTGAATGCCTAGGTCTTTATCTAGATTTTCCTGGTTGGTAAGGGCTACAATGCGATCGCGAATCATCGGTAATCTGGACGGGTCTAAGCTTTGCGCCTCGCAATATTCGTCGATTAAGGCTTCCAATTGCTGCAAAGGCCCGTAAAGTTCGGCGCGAGTCATCGGCGGGGTCAGGTGGTCGATAATCACGGCTTGCGATCGTCTTTTTGCCTGGGAACCCTCCCCCGGATCGTTGACAATAAACGGATAGAAATTCGGCAGCGCGCCCAATGCGACTTCGGGATAACATTTATTAGACAATGCCACACTTTTACCGGGAAGCCATTCTAAATTGCCGTGTTTTCCCGCATGAATAATCGCATCAATTCCCAACTTTTCGCGCAGCCAATAATAGTAAGCAAGATAATTGTGAGTTGGTTCCAAATCCGGCGCGTGATAGTTCAAACTAGGGTCAATTTCGTATCCCCGCGACGGTTGAATTCCCACAAATACATTGCCAAACTGAATCCCCGGAATCGGAAACAGATTCGCATCCAGGTTCGTAGTAAGGACTTCAGTCCTTCTTTCCAGGTTCGTAGTAAGGACTTCAGTCCTTCTTTCCCCTGTCGCTAACCCCCATCTATTACAAATTCCATCCTGTACTTGCTGCGGCAAAGTTGTAAAATATTCTTGATATTCCGCCAAATCCAAATATTGATTAACAGGCCGCAATTCTCGTCCTTCCGGGTCATTTGTCACGCCAGAAATGAGCATTTCAATTAACTCACCGCCGCTGCTGGGAATGTTATCTACTCGATAACCGGCTTCCTGCATAGCTTTGAGGATTTCCACACAGCTAGCGGGCGTATCCAAGCCAACACCGTTAGCTAAACGGGCGTTGCGGGTGGGATAATTAGCGAGAATTATGGCGATGCGTCTGTTGGCGGCGGGGGTTTGCTTCATCTTCACCCAATTCGCCGTTAAGTCTGCTACGAATGAAATGCGATCGTCCGCTGCGACATATCCTACCACATCTGTTTCTAATTCACCGTTCCAAGTTTGTACCGCTTTAAAAGAAACAGCCCGAGTAATGATTTTACCATCTACTTCTGGTAATGCGACATTCATCGCCACATCGCGGGGGGAAAGTCCTTGCAATTCTGTTTCCCACTGTTCCAAACCGCCGCCGCTGAAGATTGCTTGCAATACTGGAACGTCTAATAATTTTAAAGTATTTTGTTCTGGTTCAATACTGTTGAAACCAGAGATTGCAAAACTTGTTGTATTGATCAGTAATTGAATTGGTTCGCATTCTTTGGGTTTAAAAAGTTCCAGCAATTCCACTTGCAAATCGGGTTCTCGCAGCGAAGACACAAAGACGGGAACTGGTACTAAATTTCGTTCTGCTAAAGCTTGACAAAGTGCATCAACTGGCGCTAAATTTCCCGATAAGTAATGAGCGCGATAAAATAAAATCCCGACTTTAGCAAGGGTTGGTAAACCCGGAGATCCCCCCCAGCCCCCCTTCTTAAGGGGGGGGCAAGAAGTGGTCAAAGTTTCGGTTTTTAAGGGCGATTTAGCGGTATCGGAATCTGGGTTCAAAGTCCCCCTTCTTAAGGGGGATTTAGGGGGATCGGAATCTGGTAGTAAAATTCCCAAACCAGCCGTTGTATTTCCTCCCCAATCATAAATTCCCACCCGAGAAACTGTTTGAGGAAGAGGCGGATGATAAGCAGTTTTCAAACAAGTGTCAGCCGTAAACTTGAGTGCATTCACAAAATTCTGGACTCCGCCTTCAGTCAAATAGCGCCACAGTTGATTGACTGCGGACAGCGATACATTGGAATGACTAATTAAATCTGGATCGGGACTATCTTCACCAGGGATCACAATCAATGCTGCATTAGTTTTCTGCGCCGTTTCCCGCAGAACTTCCAACCCGTAAGACCAATAAGAACGCCCGCCTAACAGCCTTAAAATTATTACTTCCGCGCGTTCTAAAATTTCCTCGGCGTAGGTGTCAATGGTTAATTGTTGCTGCAACTGAAGCAGATTTACGGCGCGCACTTTGGGGAATTCTGCGGGCATTTTGGATGCGGCGGCCGCGAGTGTTTGAATGTCGGTGTCAGCAGCACTAATAAATACGATTGGTGCTGGGGTTTGCTGTATAAAAATTACTCCTTCTGCTTGAGGGTTCCAACCTCCGGGCGTAGCTGCTATTTTGTGCATTAAATTTTCCTCTATAATCACTCTAAATTAAACAATTTTCTGAGACAATGCGCCTAACTGAATTATCACACAACAAAGATGTTTGTAGTGAGGACTTTAGTCCTATCATTGGGGTGCATCTCACGCAAGGCAAATATATCCGTAGGGGCGAAGCATGACCGCATTCAATATGGGATTAT
>NZ_JAUBOJ010000554.1:0-3611 GCF_036700185.1 Microcoleus sp. BM001215392
GAGGAGTTTAGTCCTCAGAATTTGGAAGGACTTGCATTCCGAACGCTCGAACCAATGCCCAATTACCAAATAACTAATGAAAGTTTTATTATCTGCCTTTGCTTGCGAACCAAATCTCGGCTCTGAAGAGGGAGTGGGATGGAATACAGTTATCCAATCTGCTAAATATCACGAAAGTTGGGTATTTACACGGACGTTTTGTCGATCGTACATTGAAGCAGAATTAGAGCGCAATCCGGTGCCAAACCTGCACTTTGTTTATTTCGATCCGTTTGGGTGGAGCGAAGATTGGAAGGGAAAACAGGGATTGCTGCAACTTCATTACTATCTGTGGCAAATCTGGGCTTATTTTATGGCTCGAAAGCTCGATCGTGAAATTGGTTTTGACATAGTACATCACGTAACTTATGTCAAGCATTGGTCTCCAAGTTTCCTAGCATTATTACCGCATCCTTTTATTTGGGGGCCCGTAGGCGGTGCAGAAGCAGCACCAAAGCCTTTTTGGCAAGATTTTAGCCGCCGGGGCAAAATTTACGAAACCCTGCGAGCGTGGGCTCAAAGCGCCGGAGAACGCGATCCGTTTGTGGGGCTGACGGCACGCCGTAGTGCAGTCGCGCTAGCTACTACCGAAGAAACCGCAGCCAGACTGCGATTTCTCAAAGCAAAAAACGTCAAAATTTTCTCGCAAGTCGGTTTATCGCAACAGGAGATTCTGGAATTAGAAAAATTTCCAACTCCGCCGGAACAACCTGTTAGATTTATTAGCGTCGGTCGTCTCTTACATTGGAAAGGAGTGCACTTGGGACTCCGTGCATTTGCGGAGGCTTCGGTAGAACAATCGGAATACTGGATTGTCGGAGACGGCCCAGAAAGACAGCGTTTAGAAGCTTTGGTAACAGAACTGGGACTGGGAAATCAAGTATTTTTTTGGGGGTCTTTACCGCGCAGTGAAACTCTTTCTAAAATGGGAGAGTCTCACGTTCTCCTCCACCCGAGTTTGCATGACTCGGGCGGTTTTGTCTGCACGGAAATGATGGGCGTTGGGCGTCCGACGATTTGTTTGGATTTGGGCGGCCCGGCTACTCAAGTGACGGCCCAAACAGGGATTAAAGTGGCTGCTACTGACCCGGAGCGCGCCGTGCAAGGTCTAGCAGAAGCTATAGTGTGTTTGGCGAAGGATGGTGAATTGCGAGAGCGCTTGGGTGCAGCAGGTCAAAAACGTGTCAGGGAAATCTATGATTGGAATATAAAAGGTCAATTCTTTGCTCAATTGTGCGAAGATGTATCCAAGAGAAAATCAGAATAACTTCCGATTTGTTCGATCGCACAAAACAAAGAAAACTATATTTTTCAGGCGGTGAAACGTGAGCGTTGCAATCATTACAGGCTCGGCGGGATTAATTGGATCGGAGGCGTGTAAGTTCTTTGCCAAACAAGGCTTGGACATAGTTGGGATCGACAACAATATGCGCCAGTTTTTTTTTGGTGCCGATGGTTCTACCAACTGGAACCGCCAACAGCTAGAAAAATCTTTGGGAACCAAGTATTATCACTTAGATGTAGACATTCGCGACTACGAAGCTATTACCAATATTTTTCAGCGTTACGGAGAGTCGATCGAGTTAGTAATTCACACAGCAGCCCAACCGAGCCACGATTGGGCTGCTCGCGCTCCTAAAATAGATTTTACCGTCAACGCTAACGGTACTATCAATCTTTTAGAAGCAACTCGCTTGTACTGTCCCAAAGCTGTTTTCATTTTTACATCAACAAATAAAGTATATGGGGATACGCCCAACAAATTGCCTTTAGTTGAATTAGAACACAGGTGGGAAATTGCATCGGGTCACACTTACGAAAGCGGCATTCGGGAAGATATGTCTATCGACCAGTGCTTGCACAGTTTGTTTGGTGCATCCAAAGTAGCCGCTGACATTTTAGTTCAAGAATACGGTCGTTATTTTAATATGAACACCGCTTGTTTTCGCGGCGGCTGTCTGACAGGGCCGAATCACTCGGGAGCTCAATTGCACGGCTTCCTGGCTTACTTGATGAAATGCGCCGTGACGGGAATTCCTTACACTGTGTTTGGCTACAAAGGCAAGCAAGTCCGCGATAACATTCACAGCGCTGATTTAATTTCGGCATTTTATGAATTTTATAAAGCTCCCAGAAGCGCCGAAGTTTATAATACAGGAGGAGGTCGCAACAGCAATTGTTCGATGTTAGAAGCTATCCAGATGTGCGAAGCAATTGCAGAGCGCAAATTTAATTGGACTTATGCCGAAGGGAATCGCATTGGCGATCACATTTGGTGGATTAGCGACAATTCAAAATTTTCCAGTCACTATCCTGATTGGAAAATGAAATACAACGTCAAACAAATCCTCCAGGAGATTTATGATTGTAACCGCGAGCGCTGGCTGAAAGAAGGAGCGAAGGATTAGAGCTTGAGCAAAACAATGTACTGTCAAATTTTGCAAACGATGGCGCACAAAGTTCAACAAATTTTACTGGAGATTTATGAGCGTAACTGCTGTGGGTTTAAAGAGGTCTTCCATGATTGATCTAGGGAAAAAGAATGTACTCGGCATATTAGTAAATGCCGTTAATTATGAAGCGGCTGTCAACAAAATTATTGGTGCCGCCAGCGCCGGAAAACCAATGTCAGTTTCTGCTCTAGCAGTTCACGGGGTAATGACAGGGGTGCTTGACAGCACTCACCGCTATCGGATCAATCACATTGACTTAGTATTGCCCGACGGACAACCTGTGAGGTGGGCATTAAATTTGCTCTACAATACGGAATTGCCCGATCGAGTTTGTGGGCCCAATGCGATGCTACAAATTTGCGAACGCGCCGCCGAAGAAGGATTATCTATCTATTTGTACGGATCTAAACCTTCTGTATTGGAAGCTTTATGTCGCAATCTCTGCGAGCGTTATCCCAAGTTAATTATTGCGGGAACTCAGCCTTCTAAATTTAGGCACGTTTCGCCCCAAGAAAAACAGGAAATTGCCCAGGAAATTCGCAACAGCGGTGCAGCAATTACTTTTGTCGGTTTGGGGTGTCCGCGACAAGAAGTTTGGGCCTACGAATACCGGGACGAGCTATCGATGCCGCTGATTGCTGTAGGTGCAGCTTACGATTTTCATTCGGGAAATTTGGCTAAATCTCCTGAGTTTTTATGTAAGATAGGTTTGGAATGGCTGTTTCGGTTGATTAAGGAACCCCGGCGCCTATGGCAGCGGTATGTTTTGTTAAATCCGCTTTATATCTGGCTGTTTTTGCTACAAGCTTTGAAAATTAAGAATTTCGACCCCAAAGACGCGACTGCGCCTGCTGAAGAAGTGTTGTATGGTTGAAATCTCTTGCTTGTGTTGTGAATTGTCTGTTTTCACAAATAAAAAGCCCAAAGCCAAAATTAGAAATAATAATTAATTATTTTGACTTTCGACTTTAAACTTGTGAGGATTTAAATCGAGAATTAATGGGTTGTTTTCTGTGATTTTTGTTCTGCTTGCTTTGTAAATTAGTGTCTGCGTTACTGAGGAAGTATTGTAAAACTTCATTGAGTTTATAAGCAATTATAGACAACAATGGTATCATA
>NZ_JAUBOJ010000555.1:0-3604 GCF_036700185.1 Microcoleus sp. BM001215392
ACTTTTTGGCTCTACTCGCGGAGCATCCCTGTTCCAAAACTGTCCGAAGTATTGTCTAGCAGAAAGTCCATTAAAGCCAAATGGCGCAAATCAGTAGCAGTAGGAGACCGTCGGTTTTTCCCCCGCTTAAACCAACCCCGCACCGTCGAATCAGAACGAGAACAAATAAAAGCAATCTCCTCATGAGTCACTTCCCATTTAGCATAAAACTGTCTCGGTGTCATACCCAATTGACATTGACTGTAAACGGCAATCAAATAGCGTTCTCTACTTGTCAAACTTCGCGGCTTTTTCATCCTCAAAAACCTCCAAATCTTCAAGTAAATTAACCAGGCATTTACCGCTGCTAGTGCGAATCAATTTCCTGAATCGAAATTGTTTGATCTCCCGCATACTCCCAATAAAATCTCAGCGCCATCGAAGCCGCAGAACCCCAAACTTCACCTTTTTTGTGCCTGTATCGGTGCGTTCTCAAGCTTCTGTATTCAGGGCCCTCAGATGCTATTGTTTGAAAAGCTTTGTGGTATTGCTTTTGAACTTGGACAGGAAGCGATTTCAGTTGTTTTTGGACTTTTGGAGAAAACCGCAGCCGAAACTTAGCAGCTTCATCGCTCATAAATCCCCTAGAAAAACAGGGAGAACAAGAGTTACGCAATCGGCGTATATAGTAAGGTGCGTCAGCTTCAAAATCTTCAATAATTGTTCGAGAAATTCGACTGACGCACCCTACGAAAACTACGAAAACCTTATTTCTTAGTCTGCGGAGGCAGACTTTGCTTGTGTAGACGCGGTTTCAACCGCCGAGTCATAAAGCAAACCCCCAAAACTAAACAATAAAAGCCTCATCGTCTATGGCAAACTTTGGCTGCACTCCCAGCACTATTACCTTGCATCGACAGTGAGCAGAAAGAGGATAAAATCGGATTTGGTCTTGCCGTTTGTTTAGCAATTTCAACAGCCGTTTTTGCAGTTGTTCTTGCCGTTTTTCATCCAACACGCACTCAAATACCGACTTCTGAACTCGGCAACCGCAAGTTTCCAATAACTTAGAAATCTTCAGCCGGCGGCGGTCATCCACAATGTCGTAACAGATGAGGTAAAACATTAGATATCTCCAAAAATTCTTGTGGAATAGGCATCTTGTTTGTTCAAGACAGGTTTTTCTGGAGATATCAATTACACTCTCCAAAAATTCTGGTGGAATAGGCATCTTGCCTGTTCAAGACAGGTTTTTCTGGAGATATCAATTACACTCTCCAAAAATTCTTGTGGAACAGGCATCTTGCCTGTTCAGGACAGGTTTTTCTGGAGACATCAATTACATTCTCCAAAAATTCTTGTGGAACAGGCAAGATGCCTGTTCAAGACAGGTTTTTCTGGAGATATCGATTACATTTTCACCAGTACGGGATATTCATCTTCCCAGTCATTAGAATCCGCAGCAGCGTTATTTTTGGGAAGCGTCCAAACCAGCGGGCGGTAATGCTGAACGTCTCCCAAAATGCAGGCGATATATTCGCGTACCTGCAATTCCAAACAGTGGCGATAGCTAACCGTTCCTGCATGGGGATGCGTTACCAAAGTCCGCAATTTCTCTTCCCAATGCTGGATGAATGTTTGGAGGGCGCGAGGCGAAAGCAAGGCGTCGCTGCCGTTTTCAGGGATAATATCTCGCGCGGTAATGATGCGGGATTTGGCTAAGTTGACGGCTAATTCATCTACCAGCATCGGGCGAAATTCTGCCATTAAATCGCAAACAAGGGGTTTTTGGTGCTGGCTGGGAACGTGTAAGTGACTGATGTCCGCATCCAATCCCAATAACTGCACAAAAGCGGATGTTTGTTGGTGCAGCAGGGTATTTCCCAGGTTCAGCATTCGGTTGATGGGGTCAGTTGGATGCTGCAAATCGCGCCACCGAAAACCCAAATTAAAGGGTAGCAATGAGCCGAGGGCGGGATAATAAAAGCTCTCGGCGGTGACATCGTATCCCCGTAGTTCATCGATGGAATAAGCCATCGGCAAGTCATCCATTAACAACCTGAAAAAAGCGCGGTAAACTTCAGGCTCAAATGCAGCGCTGCTGACGTGCAACTGCTGGAGTAAGACGCTTTCATTGTGCATTTTTGCCCAAGTGATGCTCTCAGCAAAAGCGCGAACGAATTCGGGGTCTTGCAGCCGTTTTAGTTGCTGGAATCGGTATTTTGCCGATTTTTTTGAATCGGGTTCGCAGTTGCCCAATTCTTGGCCTTGCTGGTTGATATAATAGATGGGAATTTGCCGAGAAAATGCTAGTTTGACGGCTTGGCGCGATAGCTGGCAAATCCCAAACAGAATAATTTGGGTGACTTGCGTGACTGGTACGCTTTGACACAAGTTGTCTTTGTGGATTACTTGGAAATGATGCTGTTGGACGCTGAGAATTGAACCGGGGTCAGTGATGTATACTGCGGTCATGTTTTCCCTCTGTATGAAATTGGTACTGGGGCTAAGTGGCGGTTTGAGAGATGTTTGTTTCGCTCTCTCTCGCTCTCTTTGGGCCCTGTATTTCTATGTTCTCAGAGGGGTATTTGAGTTCGTATTCGAGTACGAGGGGGGTGTATATGAGTTCGTATATGAGTTTCGTAGGTTGGGTTGAGCGAAGCGAAACCCTACTCTGGGCGGGCATCTTTCGTTGGGTTTCGTTCCGGTTCCTGAGCGAAGTCGAAGGGCAACCCAACCTACAATTTACTCACCAAATTGTCTGAATATTGGTTAACGCTTGAATTTTAGCGTCGCGAGTGACTAAGGGAAGACTCAAAGATAAAGCAGTAGCAGCAATAATCCTGTCTGGCATATCTGGCACTACATCGCGGGGAATCTGACGCAGAGTTTGTGCTGTTATTAGATCCAAAGGGGCGCTTGCTAACCCAGTATCTGGATCGGATAAGGCATTAATTAACTGCTCAAATGCCTCTTCAGGCAATCGATATCTTTCTACTAGATAGCCTACTTCTACCACGGAAATCGCGGACACATAAATCGGATAGCCCCCTGCCAATGCTGTATCCAAAGCAGTCATTGCTGCTTGCGATAATCGAGCAGTCTCCCGCAAATACCAGATTATTGTATGAGTGTCGGCTACAACGGCTGTCATTAAATATCCTCTCTCGGAAAATTTCCCCACATTTCTTTTCTCGCTTGGGCAATATCTTCTTCCGTAATATCGATATCTAAATTAGCCCACATTCCTTTGACGCTTTTTAACGGTCTTTTAGGAATAATTTTATGTTGAAGAAACTCAGCAAAATCTAAAACTTGTTGCTGCTTATCCGGGGGTAATGCCCGCAACTTATCTAAAACTGCTTGCTCTAAATTCATCGTTTATTTTCCTCCAAAATAATCGTCACGCCTTTGCTTAACAAATCTAATAGCCCTGGACGCACGGGTGGGTGGCCAGAAACCGGGATTTTCCCGATCGCCCTTGGCAGGACACGGCATTGCTGTTTCCCTAGAGCCGATCGCACTTTTTGCACAAATCATTTAGCCTTACTATATAATTGTACTGGAGTCCAGCAATACTTCGGACAGTTTTGGAACAGGGATGCTCCGCGAGTAGAGCCAAAAA
>NZ_JAUBOJ010000556.1:0-3598 GCF_036700185.1 Microcoleus sp. BM001215392
CCCTTCCTAAGGGGGGTTAGGGGGGATCTGGCCTCATCGCCAAACAGCAGTCTCTGAAGAAGAATTCTGTCCCCCTCCCCGAATAGTTGCGGGGACTTTGGCTGATTCTTGTCCCCCCCTTAGGAAGGGGGGTTAGGGGGGATCTGGCCTCATCGCCAAACAGCAGTCTGTCAATACGTTTGAGATCGAGTTGACAGGTTTTGGGCACGGTGCCGTATCCTTACCCGTAACTTAATTTCTAATTCTACCTTCTATCTTCCACCTGTCACTTTGTCAATCCAATTCGCATAAAATGATACCCGCGTGTCGCCGGAAATTTCGCCAAAACTGCCGTTATCATCCACACTATCAATATCGCCGATATTTGTTTTGAAAAATCCCCGATCGCTATAACCCCAAGAACTAATCCCGGCAATTTTCCCGTCCACAAACGACGGCCCCCCGGAATCTCCGCTAGCTGTGGCGATTTCATTTTTTCCCAAACCGCGATCGCGCAACCTCGGAAAATGCCTCCCCAAACTATCATGTTCGGCGGTTCCGTCATCAAAATCAAAAATTAACTGACTCCCCAATACTAATTCAGACATATCAGATTCGGTAGAACTTTTGAATATATCACCTAGTGCATCGTAGCGGTTTTCACCTGCATATCGTTTCGCCTCAGAATTAGAATTCTCATTTTGTCCTTTATTACCCAGGCCGATATATCCATAGCCAATTTTGGTAAACACTTTGCCAATTTCATTTTTATTCCTGTTAATTTCGTACTGTTCCACAGTACGCGGTGCGGTTTTTTTTAGCTTTAAAATAGCAATATCGTTTCCGACTTCTGATTCGTAACCAGTCCATCCCGGATGGATATAATAGTTGCTAACAGGGATAGTAACTTGACCGCTGGGCAATTTAAAAGTTGCCGTTACAGCGGTTCCAGCAGGAACCTTGACCCCCCCTTCGTTGAGGCAGTGGGCGGCCGTGAGCACGTACAATCCTCCCGTTAACAGGGAACCCGTACACTGCACTGGTTCGAGGTACACGACGCCTGTATGTCGCTCTAAAGCTAGGGGTGTGCGGGAACTGCTATCGGCAAAAGCACTAATTATCGATCGCCCTACTTCTGCTGCTTCCAAAACTAAAAGTACAGTCAAAACAGCCATTAATAATATTTTTATAACTTTATTCATTTGATGCGATTGATAATTGGTGACAAAATTAGGACAGTTCGCGATCGCACTCCGACTCAAGAAACCGGGTTTTTTAGCGAATTTGCCACTGCAACTAGGACTTTTGGTCATTCCCCTAATTGTGTAGTCAAGAAACCGGGTTTTTGGCAGAATTACGGGCTGCAACAATAATTTTGGTGAAAAACCCGGTTTCTGGCTACCCGTTCGTCCTATATAAAATTGCGTAATTCATGAATTAGCTATCAGCAATTAGATATTACTTCGACAATTCGATGTTGAGTTCGTTCACTACACGGCGCTTGAGCGGGAGCGATTTTTCTCTAGGAAGCAAGTCGAATACTTTCCGAAAGGCATCATCTACCTTCTCAAAAGGTATTTGTCCTTTCTCGTTAAAAACTACTTTTCCGGATTGGTCGAGGATGACTGTTTGAGGTACGAAACCTTCGTAATAATGACCTGGTTCGGTTATTTTTGGTGAAGGTTGCGAAGGTAAAGAGTCAATACTTACGGGGATAAAATCGGTTTCGCGACCGTAATATTCCTGGAGTTGAGAAACCACGATCGCGTATTGCTTCGAGTCGCTGCTGTCGTCTGTGTAAAACACTAACAATGCGGGTTTCTTGCGTTTGAAAGAATCTGTGAGTTTAACTTTAGGAGGAACGAGGGAACCGTTGCCGGCGTAGAGGGCAAAGATTGTACCGTCAAAGCGATCGTCCGTGAGTGTTGCAAAGGCTGGCGGCTGACCGATGAGCAGTATCAAGCTAAGTGCGATCGCGACAGTAAAAATACTGACCGACAAGATTCGCCGCAGCGAGCTGATGCCAGAAGCAGCAGTAACAATTAATTTTTTGGATTCGGAAAATATCATAGGTTGTTGGCAGTTGCTGTAAGCTGGCTTCATCAGATGCAAAAACTTTCCTCATTGTATCAGCAACTGTATGCAAATGTTCCTGAGTAGGTTAGGGTAGTTTTGCATAAACTATGATAATTTGCTTGTGGTAGCTATGACACGGTGATTCTACTGACTAAAGAGCACCGTTTGCGATCGAATTTTCAGGAACTAGCTGGAAGTGCCAATCAGACAATAATTTTATTTGTTGTGGCGCGGGCTTCTGGCTTCTGAGAAGGGTGCAAGATGTTAAATTCAACTGATTACTAGAAACAGACAACTGGGAATTCACAACTAATGATAGCTTTGCTTGACGCACTCCTCGCCCAAACGCCCGCTGCTGATGTTTCCGGGCCCGCTCCACTCAATCTAGTGCAGACGATTGTTTTAGGAATTGTACAGGGATTAACAGAGTTTTTACCTATCAGTAGCAGCGCTCATTTGAAGGTAGTGCCGATCGCCCTGGGATGGGGCGATCCGGGGGTTGCCTATACTGCTATTATTCAGTTGGGCAGCATTGTGGCTGTGCTTTGGTACTTTCGGAAAGACTTGACAACGATAACTCTTGGTGCAGTCAACGCTGTAATGCGCCGCGACTACGAATCGCAGGAGTTTAAAATGGCCTTGGGGATTGCTTTGGGAACAATACCTATAGTCTTTTTTGGGCTGCTAATCAAGATATTGGTTCCCGATTTTGACAAATCGCCGTTGAGGAGTTTGGCCAGCATCGCCATTGCTTCGATTTTCATGTCGCTGCTGTTAGCAATAGCTGAAAAAATTGGCAAGCGCGATCGCACTTATGAAAAATTAACTGTTCAAGACGGTATTTTAATGGGATTAGGTCAAGCAATGGCGTTGATTCCGGGCTGTTCGCGATCGGGTTCCACCCTAACAGCAGGATTGTTCATGGGATTGGAAAGAGCCGCCGCCGCGCGGTTTTCTTTTTTATTGGGAATTCCGGCAATTACTCTGGCGGGATTAGTAGAATTGAAAGGTGTTTTGGGAGAAGGAATCGGCGACGCTGGAGTTGTGACTTTGGCAGTGGGAACAATTTCGGCATTTGTATTTTCTTATTTGTCGATCGCCTGGCTGATGAAGTTCCTGCAAACTCAAAATACATGGGTGTTTGTGTGGTATCGGCTGGCCTTTGGTGTGGCGATTTTGACCGCGCTTGCAGGTGGCGCATTGCAAAATCCCCAAGGATAAAATAAATTTTGTAGGAGTGGCAAAAGTCACTCCTACTCTACCCGCTAGTCGCAAACAATCACACCATTTAATTATGACTGCATATCACGAATCCATCATCGACCAGTTTACCCGTCAAGCTGTACCATTTTCTAACTTGTACGGCCACACAAATCAAGAATCTCTCGATTTACTGATGAAGATGGCAAGCGTATCTGACAATGATACAGTTCTAGATGTGGCTTGCGGCCCGGGTATTGTGGCCTGTGCTTTTGCGGCAGTTTCCAGGGGTGCATCTCAATGCAAGCGAATATATCCGTAGGGGCGAAGCATGACCGCAGAA
>NZ_JAUBOJ010000557.1:0-3588 GCF_036700185.1 Microcoleus sp. BM001215392
GGGGGGACAAGAGTCTTTTCAAAGTCCCCCTTCTTAAGGGGGATTTAGGGGGATCTAGACTTGGCTGCCAGCGAGAGATCGAGAGGCTTTTAATCTTAACTTTTCACCTCCGATCGCTCCCATCTCCTTACCCGTAGCTACGACTTCAAAAAAATGGTATACTTTCATGTTAATCTCCTACCTAGAAAACAACACATCACTGTTGTAGAAATTATTCATTTACTCCCTTATTCCCTAAAACTATCAGCAAAATTCATGAAATTCCGCTCTTGCTGGCTAATTTTTACCCTCATCGGACTCTCCTTAACAAGCTGCGGACAGCAGAAGTCATCTCAAGAAATTGCTGAAACAGTTAACAAGAGCCTCGTGCTGATTTACTACGAAAATCAAGGCGGACACGGTACCGGGTTTATTGTACCGGGAAAAAAGGGAGTTTGCACTGTACTCACGGCCGGTCATGTGGTTAAAGGCTATAGTTTGAAACTGCAAACTTATCAGGATAAACAAGGTCATACAACTGACAGCATTCAAACAAGTCCTACTTACGATTTAGCAGTGGTGACGTTTAAGTCTGCTGGGGAAAATTGTCCTTATCAAAGTGTCAATTTTGGTGATTCTAACGAGCTAAAAGTAGGACATAAAATCTATATTTCTGGTTTTCCTGTTATTCAAAACGAAGATTTGGCGCCGGAATTTTTGGAAGGTTCAGTATCGAGAATTAATGTTGTGTTGCCGGAGGGATATGGAATTAACTACACAGCTCAAGTTTCTGTTGGGATAAGTGGCGCGCCTGTTTTAGATACTAGCGGTAAAGTAGTTGCAGTTCACGGCCAGGCGAAGGATAAATTACCGAGGGGAATTCCGATTAAAACTTATCAGGCAAATCAGTCTTGGGAAAATCAACCCATTACTAAAGCAGACTATACTAAACTGGAACAGTTATTGGATGCCGGGAAGTGGAAAGAAGCAGATGGGGAAACTGCTAACAAAATGTTAGAAGTGGCGGGGAGACAACAAGAAGGTGAGCTAAGAGTGGAAGATGTCGAAAATTTTTCCTGTCCAGATTTGCGGGCGATGGATCGACTTTGGGTAAAATACAGTGATGGACGCTTTGGCTTTTCCGTGCAGAAGAAAATTCATCAAAGTCTGGGTGGTACTAAAGAGTATAATGAGAAGGTCTCGATAGCTTATTATGAAGCTATCGGTTGGAAAATGCAGGGAGAGAAAGGAGCATGGCGGTTGTTACCAAATTATACTGACAATCCACCATTTGCCCACCTTCCGTGGTTTTCGTCGGGGGGTGTGAGCTGTGGTATTGGGAGTGTGGATGTTGGGGTTTGTCACGTTTCTCTCGAGTTGCAGAGACTTGTAAATTGTAAGCTATAAAGGCTTCTAGTTTTTATTAATAACTTTCAGGGAGGCAAAATCCATGAAGTCATGCGGTGTGTGAGTTTCCAATACCTGGAACTGGGGGTTTATCTGATGTCAATCGACCTCATTTTTATATGTCATTGCGATGCGATCTAAACGTAGTGAAGCGAAGCAATCGCAAGCCTCTGGGATTGCTTCACTTCGTTCGCAATGACATTCGCTGGCTATCAAGTATAATATCACTTAGCAGAATTAGATCCAGCAATCCGATCCTCCTCTGCCAAAAAAGGAGTTAAATCAATCTCTCGCGAAGACGGAGAAAACTGAGAAGTTGCCAACTTGCCATCGCTATTTTGATAAACCGCATTACCACCATTCAACAAATTTTCAGTCATATCTCGCATTGCTTGATAAGCCTCCGTATCGCTACCTGGCTTCAACGTCACCAACAGCGGACAACCATCGTCGCTATTATTCAACTTAGTTTTAGCACAAATCACGTATTGATTCGGCGTCTTAGGCTCCTCTCTATAAGCTAACCGAATTAAACCATCTTTTCGATAATCGTTCAAGCTTTCAGAAATTATTTGGCAGCGTCTTACAGGCGTATAATCACCGCCTAAAGTTGTGACCATTTTTAGCCAAGGTTGTTGACCTTTATCGTGACGGTACATGACAGTCCAAACTTCACCTCCCCGCTGAGTATCTGGGCGAAGTTCGCAGGAAAAACGAGCGTTTTGTCCAATCAACAGGGGCGTCCAACCTTGAACAACAGCAATTCCCGCACCGCCAACAGCCGCTAACAAACCTAGTACGCCGATAGTCAGGTTTGCGACGTTAAAGAACTTTCCACTATTACTCACGGTACAGAATCCTCGATAAAATTTTGATAGACAACAAGAGCGATAATAGGACTTACGGGGAGTCAGAAACCGGGTTTTTTTCGACAATACTTCGTTGAAAACCGTAAAAACTGCAAAAAACCCGGTTTCTTTGGTCTCGACACGCAAGTTCTAAATAAGTTGAAATTTTCTACATCAGCTAACTAACGTATTCCCGAAAACCGCCAGGGGTTCAAACCCCTGGCTAATAGCGAAAGTCCTCTAAAGAGGACTGAGAAGATGACTGATAATTTCTTTAGTCCTCATAGCGAGGACTTTCGCTTTGAGGCAGGGGTTTCAACCCCTGCCGGACTGGGGGGAGTTGCAGTAGCCAATGTGCTACACTCAGTATACACTCAAAACTCACAGTAAAAATGATAAACAATTATGCAATTAGAAGATTACTTTGAATTTTTAACACCAGAAGATATCCGCATCAAAGGAACCCGCGTCGGTATCGAACACATTCTCTACGAATACATCCACCGCGGCCAAACTCCAGAAGCCATAGCTCAAAAATTTCGGACAGTGACTATGGCTCAAGTTTATGCTACGATTTTGTACTATCTGGAAAATACAAAAACTGTAGGTAAATATGTAGGAGATTGGTTAGAATATTGCCTCAAAGCTGAAGCTGAATACGATCGCAATCCATCACCTTTTGTCTTAAAAATGCGTCAGCTTAGGGAACAAAATAAGAAATCTCAACAACTAGATCGAGTTTATTAATGACCGTTAAATATCTGTTAGACGAAAATATCGATCCTGAATATCGGGTGCAGCTTTTGTATCATCAGTCCGATCTTGTTGTTTTGATGGTTGGTGATGAAGGTGTTCCGCCGAAAGGAACGAAAGACCCAGAAATTTTATGTTGGTGCGAGGAGAATAACTTTATCCTCGTTACGAATAACCGACGCTCAATGCCAGTTCATTTGTCAGATCATACAGCCGAAGGTCGTCACGTTCTAGGAATTCTCACAATTCGCTTGAATGCAGATATGGGCAAAGTGATTGACGAATTAATTGAAATTGCTGGAGCATCTTTTGAAAATGAATATCAAGATCGAATTGAATTTATCCCGTTGAATTAATTTATCTGGCGGACAATATAGATAAGATTCGGCGATTGAAATCGCTTCTACACAAACGAAGTCGGCCTCCGCCGACTGAAGAATATTCAGATCGCATCGGCGATTGAAATCGCTTCTACACAAACGAAGTCGGCCTCCGCCGACTGAAGAATATTGATATCAAATCAGACTTAAATACCCGGTAATTTTCTTAGTCCGCGAAGGCGGACTTTGTTTGTGTAGACGCGGTTTCAACCGCCGAGTTT
>NZ_JAUBOJ010000558.1:0-3541 GCF_036700185.1 Microcoleus sp. BM001215392
AAATGCCCTGTCGCCCAATCTGGTTAACTGTGGCTTCCACATCCAATTCTACAGGCGGCCCTTCCCGCACGGGACGGCGCAAGTAACGCCAACTTTGCTTCATCTGCCACCGCGTCACTGGGAAATATTCCGAGGTCAACCTTCAGTGCGGTTATCAGCCTAAATTTTTGCCCTTTACCCCCAGAAAAGCCTTTACAGCCAGAGCGCTTTTGACTCCCCCGCTTCTATTATGCACGGATGCAGCGCGGGTTATTGACATGATATCATCAGGTAAATATTGCTGACCTCATCTCCCTAGTTTACCATAAAATATATGGTAAACTAGAGAGTTATGTTGGCACTAAAAAGACGTTCTATCGATAAATTTGTAAAGCCTGTGAAAGCCCGTGAATTCTGTAGACTTTGGTTTAATGCTGATGCAGAGATGGAAGCTACGAGGGGCTATAGAGCCGAGTGCGTTCGTTTGTTGAGTCGCATCTTGGCCGTTCAAACAGAGACTATTTCGAGTAAGTGGGGAAGTGGCATCGATTTCGAGAAAATGCCCGAACAGTACGAGCGCACGTTAGCTTATGCCAATTCCCTCCGTTCCATCCTCGACGCAGCGGGCAACAATCCAGAACTTTCCAGCATCATTGCCGATCGCCTCAAACAATCGCGCTAGTAACTCACCTGAAATTAATACCTTATATTATATGGTAAACTCCTTGACTGACCCGCTCGCAGGTTTTAGGGTGGGGAATGACGCCCTGGTGTAGTGGTGCAAACACTCCCGCCAGGACTTCTCCCATTGCTGATAACACCAGCTACCAAGGAGCAACTTTATGTTTGCAGATTACGGGCAGCCATTGCAAGCCGCCCAACCAAGCTTTGTAGAAATACCCAACCCCCGCGTCACCACGACCCGGGGACGCATCGAAGTAACGGACGTTCGTTCCCAAAGCGTCACCGGTCGCTTGCTGGACGATCGAGACAACCCGGTTCTTGAATACGGGCACCCAGTTTACATCTGCGTCCGCAAGTCGGAGGTCATATGTCCTACCGAACAAGCCAACATGATGAGTTGGTGGGAACTCGGAGAACAAGCGATTGCGGGATACACGACACCCAAAAAATATTCTCTGGAATCCTTAATCAACCGATTAGACGGACTCAACTCGGATGAACTGTATGCTTTGCGAACCTTCGTTTGTTTGGAAAGCGATCCATTCCAAGCGTATTCCGGTAGCGTCAACAACGACTTATCCCACTTACAGCTTTGGTTTCCGACAGTGCGAGTTCTTTGTCGTGTCGAACAAAACCAGTTAGCTGCTGCGTTGTGTACTTGCATCGTGGTTGCAGGGTCTAATCAATCCGAAACTGAAACTGCACCTGTACCAGGAAGTCGGAGGAACGATTAATTCTTGAGTTGATAGAAGATGCCGTCTCAATTTCTCTTGGAGTCCGGTTAATGGGTTGAGTTCTTTTATAGGGTTTTGTCTACGGCAAGCGTAATTGGGGGTGTCGAAAAGAAAAGCTTATATCAAAATGATGGAGCTCCAAGCCCAGGAAGCTGCTGAGATTGGACGCCCGAGAGTAATCGTACAAGACAACGGCCCAATACACCGATGCAAAGAAGTCCAAGAGTTATGGCCGCATTGGGAAAATCAAGGTTTATATATAGCCTTTCTCGGAAAGATGAGGTATCATGTTACTGACACTCACTCATGAGGGTCAAACAGAGAAGACACGATCGAATGAACTAGAATTACATGGTTCAGTAAAGCCAAGGGAAAGCGATAGCACGCATCATAGCATTTTTCTGACAGCACGAAGAAGTTGACTCACAAAAAGTCAACTTGTACTCCTCTTAATACATTGTTGAAAATGAAAACTTATTCGATTGATTTTAGGCAAAAAATCCTTGATACTTATCATACTGAACCGATTTCACAAAAAGCAATAGCTAAGCGTTTTTCGCTCTGCCCTCAGCTTTGTACAAAAACTGCTTAAACAATATCGTGAAACAAAAAACATTACTCCCCGAACTGACCGATGTGGAGTCAAAGGCAAACTGAATGCAGAGCAACTACTCATATTGGCCCAATTGATTGAAGAAAACAATGATGCCACTCTTGAAGAACTTCGTTATTTACTTTATGGGAAAATTGGATTTTCTGTTAGTAGATCGACAATAGCAAGAATGATAAAACTCTTAGATATTACTGTCAAAAAAAAACTCTCTTCCCTTCAGGCAAAGGAACCGATCGAGTTCAACTCCTGCGATGTGAGTTCTGGCAAAAAATTAAAGAGGTTAGTTTGAAAGACTTAATATTCATTGACGAATCGGGAGTTAATTTGGCAATGGTTAGGTTATATGCTAGAGCTTTGAAAGGTCAAAGAGCCCAGGGGCCAAAACCAACTAAACGTGGCAAAAATGTCTCAATAATTGGAGCTATGTCAGTCAAGGAAATTTTGACATCTGTTAATCTAATAGGTGGAACTGATGCAATTACATTTGAAGCTTTTATTATCAGAAAACTTGTGCCAAAACTATGGAAAGGGGCTTGTGTAGTTATGGATAATTGTCCCATTCACTTGGGAGAAGAAGTGGAAAAAGCTATCGAAAAAAAAGGGGCAAAATTAATATATTTATCTCCTTATTCACCAGATTTTTCACCAATTGAAAATCTCTGGTCAAAACTTAAAATAATTCTCCGTTCTATCAAAACTACTAATTATCAAGAACTAGCCAAAGCCATAGAGTTGGCGTTCAGTCAAGTTACATCATCAAATATTTTTAACTGGTTTACACACTGCTGTTATTGTACCTCATCTTTGTGAGAAAGGCTATAACTATTAGTGTGATAGTCCTTTATCCCTTGATAGCCACTATCTTGTAAGCTATTTGTTTCGGGATGAAAATGAACTTTACTTTTTTTAAACAAGTTAAAGTCGTGGCAATGTCCTGGTCCAAAAGCAGTGCAAATAATTTCTTTTGTTTCTTGATTAATTACCAATTGAGTTTTTAGAGTATGACACTTTTTCTTGCCTGAGTAATATCTCTTCTGTTTTTTTTTGTCGTTCAATAGTTGTTTCTGTGACATCCATCACCACGAATTCTGGATAATCAGAGTCTTTGAGTAATGCCTTTTTCCCGGGAATACGGAACTTTCCTGTTTTCATTAAAGTAGATTCAATATCAGTTACAATTCGGCAAATTGTTGATTCAGATACTCCCCAAGTTGTCCCAATATGAAAATATGTTCGATACTCTCTCCAATATTCCAAGGCTCCTAAGACCTGTTCAGAGAGAGTTAGGATGGTGCGACGCCCTCTTTTGTCTTTCTGATTTTCTGACTTAAAATTTTCCAATGCGCTAACCATTGCTTTAAAGGTTTCAATCTTGACACCAAATCTACGTTGAAATTGATCGGGTTTTAAGTTTAGATAAAATTGATTTTTCATGATTTACTCGTTTTGTAACGACAACATCACTTTATAGCATTTTATTCTGTTGATAACAAGACAAGAGTGAAAATAAGTTAACAGTTGGTATTCAATC
>NZ_JAUBOJ010000559.1:0-3520 GCF_036700185.1 Microcoleus sp. BM001215392
ATATGAGATTATAACTAATAACTTATATCCGGTCATGCTTCTTCAGGCTTCAAAAGTGAGATACACCCAAGAAGAAAGAAGAAGAAAGAAGAAAGAAGAAAGAAGAAAGACGGAAGACAGGAGAAGGAAGAGGGTAGATAGGGGAGTAATTTGCCGGAAAGCTCTGGGTTAGCTGGTATTTGAAATTTAATTATTTGGGATTAACTGCTGGTTTTTTGATACTTTTTAATTTAATCACGATCGCGGTTTAATTCTGCATCAGTGCCTTGTGGGCAAGCGGCTTCTGGTTTGTGTCGATCGACTTTGCGAATATTATTCAGCCAGAATTAAGCAAATACACCTAGAATAGAGAGAGAGATTTAAACCCAAGGGTAACTTGAGTTCGATCGCTCAAATCGCCGCCAGCCATCAGGGGATTCCAATTCAGAAATAGGTCAGATATAGGCTATAGCAAACGTTATCAACTGAATTATTATTATGGTTGGACTCCTAGCCGCGCTCTCTGCGTCTGCGGCGGGGGGTATGAGAATTGCCCTGCCCCTGCTGTTAATTGGTTTGTTACGAGTTGACAAACTTTGGTCGGAAATACCTTTATTGTCTTGCATTCACCCCCAAGTGGTGATATCTATCTTGGTGAGTTGGTCGCTTTTCGAGTTATTTGCTTCTAAAACCTTTGTGGGACAGCGGGTGCTGCAAGTTGTGCAAATTATTTTCAGTCCTATTGTAGGAGCAATTATGGCGATTGCGATCGCTCAGGTAAGTTCTATCGACGAAGTGATTGCTCACCCTTGGATGCTGTGGATTATTGGGGTTGTCGGAGGTTTGTTGGCTTTTGTGCTGCAACTGGTACAAGCAGGATGGCTTTATCGGCTGCGGGGTTTGCCGATTTGGGTGATTTTCCTGCAAGATGTTCTGTGTATTTCCTTAGTTTTATTTGCCTTTGACGCCCCGCGACAGGGAGCTTTAATTGCGATGCTGCTGCTGTGGCTGGCTATTCGCAGTTCTAAAGAGTGGTACCGCTGGTACAGAAGTCAGGGAATACCGGGCGATGGGGGAAGTCCCCGCCGCCGCAAGCGCGATCCTGATTAATTCAACATACAAGATTGCCAGCCCGTGCAAAAATTTGATTAAAAGATTAAAAGGATTTTTCCAAAAAGTTGATTAATTAATTCCATCTCAATACAAAACCCGCCCTTTTGCGGTTTTTAGACGCGCGGGGCGGGTTTTATCTCGAGATTGTTGGTCTGCTGTTGCTTCAGATTGCAGGCTTAATCTGCACCTAAAGATCGATCGCACAACCGATTTTTTAAAGCAAGCCGATCGAGTGTAGCGGGCCTTGACCCGTAATTAACTCGATTACTAATGCTATAAAACCAATCATTGCTACACGACCGTTCCAGACTTCCGCCCCCGTCGTCAAACCCCACTCCCATTGCTCTTGAGGGTACATTTTGACTTTCTTGGAAGGGCGTATCACGTCCGAGAATTTGACGCTGGGAGATTCTATCGATTCGATGACTAAATCTGCCAATGCTTCAATAAATACCGGATGAGTATTCAATGCAGGGACTCGGTAGAAATTTTCAATTCCCGACTCTTCTGCTAATTCTCGATACTCCATGTCAATTTCTTGCAGAGTCTCGATGTGCTCGGAAACAAAACTAATTGGAACTACCAACAAATCTTGAACTCCACTTTCTGCCAATTCGGTAATCGCCTCTTCGGTGTAAGGCTTGAGCCATTCCACCGGCCCAACCCGACTTTGGTAAGCCAGAGTGTGTTCGTTCGATCGATTCAAATGTTCCATAATCAGGCGAGTGCAATCTTGAATCTCGCGCTGATATGGGTCTCCAGCCTCTTCTACGTAGCTGAGGGGGACGCCGTGGGCACTGAAAAAGATGTGAACTCGATCGGGATTTGGACTGTGATCTAATTCTTGGGCGATCAATTCCGACATTGCCTGAATGTAGCCCGGTCGGTGATACCAAGAAGGAATAGCGGTATATTCTATCTCGTTGAGTTCTGGATCTTGGTTCCACATTTCTTCTAGCTGTCGGAAACTAGAACCGCTGGTGCTGATCGAAAATTGAGGATACAGCGGTAAGATTGTCAAGTGTTCGATGCGATCGCGCTTAATTTTGGCGATCGCCTCTTCAGTAAAAGGATGCCAGTAACGCATCCCCACGTATACTCGAGCATCTTGTCCCTTTTCTCGCAAGAGTTCTTGCAGCGAAGCAGCTTGTTCTTCGGTTATCCGGCGCAAAGGAGAGCCGCCCCCGATTTGGCGGTAGTTTTCCTGGGATTTCTGAAAGCGCAGGGTCGAAATCAACCAGGCGAGCGGTTTCTGCATCCACGGAAACGGAATGCGAATGATTTCCGGGTCAGCAAACAAGTTGAACAGGAAAGGACGGACATCCTCGATTTGATCTGGCCCGCCCAAGTTTAATAGCAATACTCCCACACGACCCATAGCGGTTACAGCTCTCCCATCGTCTCAGTTCTGTTACTTATCTTTATCATATATCTTAATAATATCTTAAGTCGATAGCAAGGTATACATAATTTTGATTTTGGCAACATTTTTTAGAGATTTAAGTTATCGGTATCAGTGGCTGTACGATGCGATCGCGCGTCTGGCTGCTTTGAGCGTAGGTGGCGAAGCTCGTTTTCGGCAGCTAGCGCTGCAAAATTTGACCGTGAGCGAGGAAACTAAAATTTTAGACCTTTGTTGCGGTAGCGGTCAAACTACGCAGTTTCTGGTGCAATATTCCCGGGATGTCACAGGACTCGACGCTTCGCCACTGTCGCTGCAACGGGCCAGAAAAAATGTGCCGTCTGCCAATTATGTAGAAGCTTTTGCCGAGTCGATGCCTTTTGGCGACTGTCATTTTGACTTGGTACACAGCAGCGTTGCGATGCACGAAATGCAGCCTGCACAGTTAAGACAAATCTTTCAGGAAGTATACCGCGTACTCAAGCCCGGTGGTCTATTCACTTTGGTAGATTTTCATCGGCCCACAAATCTGGTGTTTTGGCCGGGGTTGGCTGTGTTTTTGTGGTTGTTTGAGACTGAAACTGCTTGGAAGTCGATCGAAACTGATTTGGGTAGTTTATTGGCAGACGTGGGGTTTCAACAGTACAATTCCGAAGCAAGTCAACAACCTAAACTTTTTGCTGGTGGCAGCATTCAAGTTATTCAAGTTCAAAAATCAAAAGTCAATAGTCAGCAGTCATTAGTCAGTAGTCATTAGTCATTAGTAACGGACGTGCCAAGTATTGACTAAGTACGGTAAGAAACCGGGTTTCTACGAATTTTGGGTTGAGTAACGATAAATATGGGCAGAAACCCGGTTTCTGAGGCCGGCGCGCGCATCCTACTATACTTGTCAACTACTGACTAATGACTAATGACTAAGGACTAATGACTGCTGACTAATGACTAATGACTAATGACTAATAGACCTGTTGCATAAGTCTTCTTTTCGATACAGAAACCGCAGATGTCAGACAGATAAACACA
>NZ_JAUBOJ010000560.1:0-3457 GCF_036700185.1 Microcoleus sp. BM001215392
TTGTCCCTTGTGCGCCTGTGATGGCTTGGGTGTTGAGCAGAGGGGCGATCGATCGGGCTTCAGCTTCGGCTCCAGGTAGAGCAGACAATTGCTTCTTGGGTTCTCCCAGAGAGGGAGATACACTCGGCATGGTGGGATTGCCCAAGACTAGAGCGTTGCCGCTGTTGACTGGTTTCTGTGCTAACTTCAGCCGTTGTTGTCGAGTCAAATCCAACACTTGAATCGAGGGGGCGGTGAGAATAGTGTGTTTTTGGATTAAGTAAGTGCCGCTGGCATCTTGCAGGGCGGGGAAGGGAACCTGGAATAGGGAACGTTGAGGAATGAAGATGACGTGGGCATTGGGATCTTTGGGGAGGAGGCTGGCAATGGGATCGATCAGTAGTTGATGCAGTGTCGGTAAGTCGGGTTGGGGTTGGGTAGAGCCAAGACTGCTGCGACTGCGAACGGCAAGAAACTCCTGATTGCCAATAATTAGATCGGCGAGAGAGGCTTTGTGTTTTTGCCAGAGGGGTTTGAGGTCTACCTCGCGGAAGGTGATTTCGCCCGTGGGTTGAATCACCCAGATGTAGAGCGCGGATTCACGCCCTACTTTTCGGCCCTGAATCTGGAAGTTTTCGTAGATGATCGAATACTGCACCAAAGTGGCGTTCTGTGCTTTGGCTATTTGGCGGATTTGATCTTGGTTGGGAGAAGTGTTAATAACCGGATTGGTAGAACCTGAAGATAAGCGCTCACTCAGGAGATCGACAAAGGCACGAGCACGTCCCCGTTCGGCAATTTCTAACGCGGCATTTGGGTTGTTCTGAGCCACCCGGACTCGTTGTAAAATCCCATAAGTCTTAGCTTGTTCTTCAAAGATGGAGACTTTATTCGCATCGTTGGAGCCGAGCATTTGACGCATTGATTCCCAAACTTGAATCGCATTAACGAGCATTTTCTCAGCTTCTGTTGGGTTGCCAGCTCTCCAGAACGCCGCTCCCAAGTTGTTGAGCGCCACACCCTCCCCAAGGCGGTCTTTAATTTCTCGGGCGATGGCTAAACTCTGCTGTGCATACTCAATGGCTTTGGTATAGTTGCCCAGAGATTGGTAAGCACCTCCCAAATCACCCAGTGCTTTACCTTCCCCAAGGCGGTCTTTAATTTCGCGGGCGATGACTAAATATTGCTGTGTATATTCAATGGCTTGGGCATAGTTGCCCAGAGATTGGTAAGCACCTCCCAAATTGCCTAGTGCCGTACCTTCACTTTTGCGGTCTTTAATTTCGCGGGCGATGACTAACTGTTGCTGTGCATACTCAATGGTTTTGGCCGAGTTGCCCAGAGACTGGTAAGCGATTCCCAAATTGCCCAGTGCCCTACCTTCACTTTGCCGGTCTTTAATTTCGCGGGCGATCGCTAAACTCTGCTGTATATACTCAATAGATTTGGCATAGTTTCCCAGATCGCCGTAAGCGATTCCCAAATTACCCAGTGCTTTACCTTCCCCTTCGCGGTCTTTAATTTCGCGGGCGATCGCTAACTGTTGCTGTGAATACTCAATGGCTTTGGCGTAGTCGCCCAGAGACTGGTAAGCGAGTCCCAAATAACTTAGTGCCGCACCCTCCCCCTTGCGGTTTTTAATTTCGCGGGCGATGGCTAACTGTTGTTGTGAATACTCAATGGCTTTGGCATAGTTGCCCAGAGAGTTGTAAGCGATTCCCAAACTGCCTAGTGCCACACCCTCCCCTTCACGGTTTTTAATTTCGCGGGCGATGGCTAAACTCTGCTGTGTATACTCAATGGCTTTGGCGTAGTCGCCCAGAGACTGGTAAGCGAGTCCCAAATAGCCCAGTGCTATACCTTCCCATTCGCGGTGTTTAATTTCGCGGGCGATGGCTAACATTTGCTGTGAATACTCAATGGCTTTGGCATAGTCGCCCAGAGACTGGTAAGCGAGTCCCAAACGGCCCAGTGCTACACCTTCCTGACGGTGGTCTTTAATTTTGCGGGCGATGGCTAACAGTTGCTGTGAATACTCAATGGCTTTAGGATAGTTGTCCAGAGATTGGTAAGCGAGTCCCAAAATGTATAGTGCTGCACCCTCCCTTTGGGGGTGTTTAATTTCGCGGGCGATGGCTAAACTCTGCTGTGAATACTCAATGGCTTTGGCATAGTTGTGCAGATCGAGGTAAGCGAGTCCCAACAAGCCCAGTGCTGCACCCTCCCCTTTTCGGTTTTTGATGGTGCGATAAATTTGCAGTGCCTGTTGCCAGGAATTCAGCGCAGCAGAGAATTGGCTAGTCTGCAACTGTTGAAGCCCCTGCTGTATTAGTCGATCGCCCTCTGCTTCACTAACCTCGATCGCCTGAGCACTAGCCGGGAGTGAGAAATGCGGAGGAATGTAAAAGCCAACAGACAAAAGGCAAAAGGCGAGGGAAAAAAGGAAGCCCGATCGCACTTTACAACTGGATTTAAATTTTAGCGAGTCAGGCTGCATGGGATTTTAGGGTTTGGGTTGCGGGAGTTGGCGCTGTTGTTCGATCGCCCTAATTTGCCTCAATCGATCGCTCCAATCTTTCAAAGGTTCGGCTTCCGAATTAGCAAGAGCATCTAACAGTTCCAGCACGGGCGTTTGGTTTTGAGAAGTTTCAGAGACTTTGCGCGCTTCCGCGATCGCGTCATACCACAACCCAGCCCCCGCATACAAATCGATCCGCTGTTGGGGAGTTTGCGCCGCTGCAAGTTGAGCCTGCAACGACGCCGCAGGCTGAACCACTTGGATTTCTGCCGCCGCCACCACATTCCTCGAAGGACTATTCGGATCGCAAATTAACACCACTTGCCACTTGTAGGATTGCCCGATCGACAGTTGCGGCAGATTTGGCGGCAGCGAAAACTGCATAATTCCTGGCTGAATCTGCATCTCGGTTCGATAAAGCGGTTGTCCAGTGGAACTAAACAGCCGGAATTGCATAAGATGAGGAGAGCGATCGGGTACAAACCAGGTAAAAGTCGGATGCCCAGAAATCGTCTGTCCCATATGGCTAAACGGCACCAAGGCAGTCAATACCGCCGCTGAATCACCTTCACAACTGCCGCCGCGAGTCGTATTCGTGCCTGTTTCTTTTGGTTTAGAAGGGTTTGGAGGAGGAGTGTATTTTGCCAGCGCTACGGGAGCAATCCAGAACGAAACACTCAGGATTAAAGCCGCAATGCCGGCAGAGTAAATGGTTCGACGCTTCAATCGGTGAGTTATCATCTGAATTCTCTCTGTAACTATCTTTTACTTTAATTAAGAATAGGAGAACACAATAGAGGTCTACCCACAAGCTTTGTTGCGGGAAGGTGCAAAGATATTGGGCATGGGGCATGGGGCATGGGGCATGGGGCATGGGGCATGGGGCATGGGGCATAGGTACTAAGAACCAATCACCAATCACCAATCACCAATCACCAATCACCAATCACCAATCACCAA
>NZ_JAUBOJ010000561.1:0-3444 GCF_036700185.1 Microcoleus sp. BM001215392
GTCGGGGGACTTTGAGAAGACTCTTGTCCCCCCCTTCGATCGGGGGGCTAGGGGGATCTAGTCCGATCGAGAGTGGAATTAATATTATTAGTTATTACTTAAGGATCGTTAAATGCTGCCATTAATCTTCGATACCTGCGTGCCCAGAGAAGAAATTTTATCGGGAGACTTGTCTCTAGATTTATTTGCAGCAAAATTGCGGCTGGTAGTTGAAGGAAATGCACCTCAAGTTTATCAAGATGCGAATAAATTCTTTGCCAATACTTTCGCCACAGACGGTATCAAAACTCTGATTGGCGAAGTTTTCGGTCGCTTGATGAAACAAAGGGCTGGGGCTGGAGTGATTCGTTTGGAAACGAGTTTTGGGGGTGGGAAAACTCACGATGAAATTGCACTCTGGCATATCTGCAAATTAGGGCGAGAAATTCACGGATTGGAACGGTTTACAGATATTAACATTATTCCCGATCGCCCTTTGCAAGTTGCTGCGATCGACGGTCGAGATTTAGACCCGGAACAAGGAGTTTATCATGCCGACAGCGGCTTGACAACTTACACGCTTTGGGGCGAAATTGCTTACCAAATTGGCGGGATTCAAGGCTATCAGTTATTGCAAGGTAGCGACAAAAGTGGCGTTAGTCCCGGGACTTCCGTCTTGGAACGATTGACGGGGGGACAGCCGACTGTAATTATTTTAGATGAAATTGCGCGGTATTTGCGATCGGCAAAAGCGAAACAAATTGGTAGCAGCGATTTAGCAAAACAAGTAGTAGCTTTCCTATTTTCGTTGATGGATTTGGCGGCAGCGTGCGATAATTTAGTATTGGTTTATTCCCTCGCCTCGACAGCAGATACTTTTGCGGAAGAAACGGCGGAATTGCAAGAAACGATGCGCGCTTCTGCGAGACAAGAACGAGTGTTGAGCCCTTCTACAGATATCGAAATTTATAACATCGTCAAACAGCGCGTGTTTGCGACAGTTAGCGAAACAGCGGCGCAAAAAGCAGCAGCGGCATATTTGGCGGCTTATCGCAATTGTCGGGTGAATTTGCCCGATGGGTGCAAAGATGCGTCATACTCAAAGGCGATCGCCCAAAGTTATCCGTTTCACCCGGAATTGTTCAATCTGCTGACTAAAAAGATTGCTTCTATTCCCGAATTTCAAAAGACGCGGGGCGCTTTGCGATTGTTCGCGCAAGTCGTGCGACATTTGTGGGAAAATCGCGATGGCTGGGTATCGATGATTCACACGCATCATATTCCGGTGGGGATGGATGCCGAAATTACTAACGATCTTACTTCTCGGTTGCAGCGATCGCTCTTGCGGAATGCGATCGGCGCGGATATCTACAATCCCGATGGTAGGCCGGCTTACGCACAATTGCAAGATGCGGAATGGATCGCAGCCGGAAAACCGCCGTTTTCTACTTGGGTTAGCAGAACCATATTTCTGCATTCTTTGACTCAGGGAAATTCTTCGGGAATTCGGCTGGCGGAGTTGAATTTGTCGCTGCTAATTCCGGGGGTTGATAGCGGTTTTGTCGATCGCGTTTTAGAAACGCTAACTAAGGTAGCCTGGTATTTAGACTTCGATCCGATGACTTCCTTGGCCAGGTTTAAGGAAGAACCTTCGATTAACAAAATTATAACCGAGGAGAAGGAACAAGTCGGGGTTTTGGCGGCGAAAGAAGATTTGCGAACCCGCCGAGATAGCATTTTTGCGAAGAAGTTTTTTACCTTAGTTTCTAATGTCGAAACTCCGGGAGATGTAGACGATAACCCGGATGATGTGGCGCTGTGCGCGATCGACTTTGACGAAGCGACGGTGGATGTTTCTACCGACGCAGCGCCGGAATTAGTCGATCGCATTTTTAACAGTAGCGGCGAATCCGGGAAGTTTCGCACTTACCGCAATCGGTTGTTATTTTTAGTCGCGAATCGGCTAGAGTTGGAAAGAGCGATCGACAATTCCCGAGAATACAAAGCAATTCAAAATATTCTCAAAAGTCAGAACCGGTTGCAAGATTTATCAGGAAGCCAGCAGAAGCAACTCAAGGAAAGGGAAGGCGCGAAAGATATTGCGGTGAGAGTATCTTTAACTAATGCTTACCGCCATTTATTTTATCCTGCAAATGATGCTGTGAAAGCACCGAAAGGGTTGATGCACTACACTCTTTCCGCGCAGGATGCGAGTACGGTGAAAGGCAAAAACAACCAGCAAGATGTGATTCTGAAAGCCCTGAAAGATTGCGGCAAGATTCGCCCGGAAGAAGCTAAATTTTTCGCCCCGGCTTTTATCTTGCAAAAAGTTTGGCCGGCGGGCTTGGATAGTTGGACGACGAAGGCGCTGCGCGATGCTTTTGCGAAGGATTTGAGTTTGAATATTCTCCTCGATGCGGAAGTTTCAATGTTGCGGGAGACGATTCGCCAAGGTTTGAAAATGGGGAATTGGGATATGAAAGTCGGGGAGAGATTATTTATCAAAACCGATGATACCGTGTTAGTGTTGCCCGAGACGATCGAATTTAGCGATCGCCCGATCCTGTACAGACGCGGCATTCTCGAACCTCCAGCGCCGAAATTAGTGGAAATCAGCGCTCAATTGATGCCGAGTGCAGAGGCTGCAAAACCCGTGCGCGTCAGGTGGAAGGCGAAAGGAGCACTGAGTGTTAGTTTGTATCAAGATAACGTTTTAGTCCCCCAAAATTTCTTCCCTTCCGATGAGTATGAAACCACCGTTGTGAATAACAGTATATTTCGGGTGGTAGCAGATTACGGCAGCGGAGAAACAGCACAAAAGGAAACCAATGTCAATCTAAATTTGCAAAATTCTAGCGTGCGAGATGGCAGCAATTCTGCCTATGTTGTGGAAGGGCTACAGCCGAGTTTGTGGGATGCGAAACCGCCGATTATCGAACTCGACGGCACGGTGAATGCGGTTTTTGCTGGTTTGGGCGATCGGCTGATCGATTACAAAGTTCAAGGCATCGAAATGCTAGAATTGTCAGTGAATCGAGTCATGGATTATCGCAAATTGGGAACAGCAATTGCCCTATTGCAGCGCTGGCAACCGCAAATCGACCAAACAGCAACCATTCAAACCGGCGACCAATTTGTGCGGTTGGAATATCAAGGGCCGATGCGAGGATTTCAAAGTTTTTTCTCGACTATCAACAGTTTGTTGAACAGTCCCGACACAGAAGCGACTGTTAGTTTGAAAATCACCTTAGAATTCAAGCCAGTTTTGCCAGCAAATGCCTCGGATATTAGCAGTATAAAACAAACCCTCGATCGCAATCCAGTAGAACGTATAAATTTGATGGCAAGGGTAGTATATTGAAATGTAGGGGCGGATTTTACTGATAAATCTCGCTTTTAGGCCAAGTCTCGATCCCCCTAAATCCCCCTTAAGAAGGGGGACTTTGAAAAGACTCTTGTCCCCCC
>NZ_JAUBOJ010000562.1:0-3438 GCF_036700185.1 Microcoleus sp. BM001215392
TTTTTGGCTCTACTCGCGGAGCATCCCTGTTCCAAAACTGTCCGAAGTATTGCTGATGGAACTTTTAACTATGTTTACGATGATGAGGGGAATCTGATTCGGAAAACTGAGATTGCGACAAATAAGGTGACGGAGTATCAGTGGGATTATCGTAATCGGTTGGCGGGGGTTTTTGATAAGAATGCGGCGGGTGATGTCACTCAACAAGTAGGGTTTAAGTATGATTCTCAGAACCGTCGGATTAGTAAGAAGGTGGGGAATGCAGAGACTCGGTTTGTTTATGACAGGGATAATGTGCTGTTTGATTTTGTTGGTTCGGGGGCTAATCAACCTGTTTTGGACAAGCGGTATTTGTTTGGGACTGGTGTTGACCAGATTCTGGCGCAGGAGAGTGCTGGGGGGAGTGTTTTGTGGGCTTTAACCGACCAGTTGGGGACGGTAAAGGATTGGGTGAATAATAGTGGGAGTGTGGCGAATCATGTTGTTTATGGTTCGTTTGGTCAGGTTGTGTCTCAAAGTAATGCTGCGTTTGGCAGTCGGTATGGGTTTACGGGGCGGGAGTTTGATGCTGAGACTGGGTTGAGTTATTATCGGAGTCGGTATTATAGTGCGGGGATGGGACGGTTTATTGGGGAGGATTCTGTTGGGTTTGATGGGGGGGATGCTAATTTGTATCGGTATGTAAAAAATAGTCCTCTCAATTCAACCGATCCCTTTGGTTTTTATGGGAAATTAATAGAACCTCAGAAGCGGAAAATCCGTTATAATGTCGGCACTGAAACTAAAACAGCTAACGAGATCAAGGATGTTAAAAAAGATGTTGACAAAAACCCGTCTAATGTATCCATAGAAAGTGATAATACCATCGCTGTTATAGAATATTCTGGAAGTAGAACAGGAGGAGAGACAAATCGCAAAAACCGCCCAAGCGTATTGGGCATCTTGACGGACGATCATCAAGGACATATTGTATCAGGTGAATTGGGCGGCAAGGGTTCATTGAATAACGTGTTTGCCCAGAACGGATGGATAAACTCCGATTACAATAGTCCCTGGTTTCAATTTGAATCATCGGTAAATAAAGCGCTAACAGACTTTAACGGCAATAAATGCTTAACGGAACCGACTCTTCTTTTTTATCAAGTCTCCCTGGAATATAAGCAACCTAATGCTCCTAGAATTAGACCTACTTCATTATCCGCAAGTGCAACATTTTTTCCATCGGAAGCTAACGTGACTATACGCAATGTCCCAAATCCAGCCCAGTCTCTTCCTCGTACTCATAGGTTAAATATTCCAGCAGAAAAACGCGGATTGTAGAGTTAGACCCTAGGTGAATTTGATATTTCAGGTTACAGCAAACTCAGTACACCCCCTATAAGCCGATTCTCTGACCAAATTCAAGTTAACAAATTAATGTAAAGGAACATTTTGAGGGCATTATGCAAAAATGGCGATCGTTACTGGCACATCTAGAAGTATTTGATGAGCAAGGAGAGTGCTTAAGCGAAGAAGAGATACTGGAATTTGAAACAAGAAACAATATTGAGTTACCCAAAGATTATAAAATTTTCTCTCAGATTTTTGGCAGTGGAGTATTTGGTAATATGATTAACATTTACAGCCCCATACACTCTCATTACTTTCATCAATATCCGCTTGAAACTATTCGATATGAAATTACAAATCGTCTCTGGTATCCCTTAGAAGAACTTGAAAAAAATATGAATTTAGAATCAATAGTAGATTTACTTAAAGGGGCTTTTGTGTTTGGGGAGGATTGCGCGGGATACATAGCCATTTTCGATCTTAGAACTTATAGTGAGTCTGACTATAGTTGCGATATCTACTGGGTACATTGTCCTGAATTTGATGGAGGAATTTACCTTGTTGGTCGCAACTTTCTTGAATTCGTCTGCAATTTTTGCCTGGGAACAAAATCTTATGAAGTTTTACCTGTATCCATTTGGCCAGACCCTTCCTGTCTAGTCCATACGTTTACTTTTTTCTCTAAAAGCGATAAAGAAATAGATATAATATCACCTGCAAATATTCAAGAAGTAGCTAATATTTCTTACGACTCATATACAATCATAGAAACTTCCGGATCGTCAGAATTTCTAGAAACTTCCGACTTAGACGAATTCAGAGAAACTTCCAGACCGTTTGATCACATCTTATCTATGTGGGAAAATAGAATTAGCGAAGATTTTAGACATTTGCATTTACCTTCAGAGTATATCTGGAATTATTTCGATAGGGATCGAGAGCGGGAACGGGAGGAAGAAGATAGAGAAATCATACTAAAAGCCATTCAAGACAATAATTTATATGCTTTATTTCGTTATATAAAAACATTCAGAGGTCACTCAGATTCAGTTTATACCATTGCTTTTAATCCCGATGGACAAACTCTAGCTAGTGGTGGAGCCGATCGCACTATCAAAATCTGGGACTTGAAGACTGGGCAAGAAATTTACACTCTTACAGAACATACAGATGCAGTGGTTTCATTAATCGCAAGCCCAGACGGAAAAACCTTGCTCAGTGGTAGTGCTGACACTACCATTAAAATTTGGAATCTGAGCACGAGTCAAGTTATCCACACCCTTATAGGTCATACTTGTTCTGTACTTTGCCTTGCGATTAGTCCAGACGGTACACGCTTAGCTAGCGGTGCGGCAGACAACACTATTATAGTTTGGGAGCTCAATACTTATCAGGTGATACATACTCTTAGCGGTCACAGTCATACTGTCTTAAGTGTTGCTATTAGCCCTGATGGGAAAACCTTAGCTAGTGCTAGCGCTGATACTTATATTAAGTTATGGGATTTGGACTCTGGAACAGAAATTCGCACTTTAGAGGCTAACTGCGGTCTAGTCTTTGCCGTGCGTTTTCATCCTTCAGGACAAGTTATTGCTAGCGTTCACGAACAAGACAAAAGTATCAAATTTTGGCATCCCGACACTGGAAAACTTATCCGCACTATGTCAACGGAAGTAGAAATTGTATCGGCTACAATTAGTCTAGATTGGACAACTTTGGCAGGCGGGGGTGGCGATACTAATTATCTGATCGGTTTGTGGGACTTAGAGAAAGTAACAGGTATTACTTATTTTAGTAGTGGTGGTCAAATCGATCATAAGGAATGTGTTTATTCTGTAGCTTTCAGTCCAGATGGACAAACACTTGCTAGTGGAAGTAAAGATTCTACTGTCAAACTTTGGGGAGTTCCACCGCCTATTAATATTGAGTGATGGAAAGTAATATTGAGTGAAAATGCGATCGCCGCAGTCGCTTGTCAAAGATTTGCTTTTTCGCTCGCGTATTTGTGCGATCGCTTCTCATCCTACGTGGTACGGAACACAATCAACTGCTCCCAACAAGAGCTAACATCAGATTTAACCATAAAACTTGCCTGCAAACTCCCGCACA
>NZ_JAUBOJ010000563.1:0-3423 GCF_036700185.1 Microcoleus sp. BM001215392
TACAATAATCCCACCCTCCCGCATCTACTCACCCCTAATCCCATGCTTTGCGATTACCTCGTACAAATCCTCACCGCCCGCGTCTACGATGTGGCCCAAGAATCCCCCCTAGAAGTAGCCCCGAATCTATCAACACGGCTCAACAATAAACTGCTCCTGAAACGCGAAGATATGCAGTCTGTGTTTTCGTTCAAACTGCGGGGCGCGTACAACAAAATGGCGCAACTTTCGCCGGAGTTGCTAGCACAAGGCGTCATCGCAGCTTCCGCCGGAAATCACGCCCAAGGAGTCGCCCTCGCTGCGCGCCACCTGGGAACTCGGGCGATTATCGTCATGCCCGTAACGACGCCGCAGGTGAAGGTTAATGCGGTGATAGCGCGCGGTGGAGAGGTGATTTTGCACGGGGATACTTACGACGATGCTTGCGCTTTTGCGCGCCAATTAGAGGTGGAAAAAAACTTAACTTTTATTCACCCTTTTGACGATCCGCACGTGATTGCGGGACAGGGTACGATCGGCATGGAAATTCTGCGGCAACATCAAAAACCGATTCACGCAATTTTTGTAGCAATTGGCGGCGGTGGATTGATTTCGGGAATTGCGGCTTATATCAAGCGGTTGCGCCCGGAAATTAAGATTATTGGTGTGGAACCTGTGGACTCTGATGCGATGAATCAATCGCTGAAAGCGGGTAAACGGGTGCGTTTGTCCCAGGTGGGTTTATTTGCTGACGGCGTTGCGGTGCGAGAAGTTGGCGAGGAAACTTTTCGGCTTTGTCAGGAATATGTGGATGAGATTATTTTGGTGGATACGGATGATATTTGTGCGGCAATTAAGGATGTTTTTGAGGATACGCGATCGATCTTAGAACCTGCTGGCGCTTTGGCGATCGCAGGTGCAAAAGCTTACGTGGAACGGGAACAAGTCGCAGGAGAAACATTAATTGCGGTTGCTTGCGGCGCGAACATGAATTTCGATCGCCTGCGTTTTGTAGCAGAAAGGGCAGAGTTTGGCGAACGCCGCGAAGCTATTTTTGCAGTGACAATTCCCGAACAACCGGGAAGTCTCCGCAGGTTTTGCGAATGTTTGGGAAAGCGCAATTTAACTGAATTTAGCTATCGAATTGCGGATGAAAAAGCAGCGCATATTTTTATCGGCGTGCAAATTCAAAACCGTGCAGATGCGGTGAAAATAGCAGCGAGTTTTGAAGATTGTGGCTTTAAAACTTTGGATTTAACTGATGATGAATTAACGAAATTGCACTTGCGGCATATGGTGGGCGGCCGTTCGATGCTGGCGGATCATGAGTTGTTTTATCGCTTTGAATTTCCCGAACGTCCGGGTGCGTTGATGAAGTTTGTCGGTTCGATGAGTCCTAATTGGAATATCAGCGTTTTTCACTATCGGAATAACGGCGCTGATTACGGGCGAATTGTGGTGGGAATTCAAGTACCGCCGGATGAGATGCAGGAGTGGCAGGCTTTTTTGGATACGCTGGGCTACCAGTATGGGGATGAGAGTCAGAATCCGGCTTATAAGTTGTTTTTGAGATAGGGGTTTTTGGCCCGGCGGTTGAAACCGCGTCTATACAAACGAAGTCTGCCTCCGCAGACTAAGAAATTGGACGCGAACAATGTCATGTCTGGTTTTTGACGCATCAAACTTGCGATCGCAAATTCCTGATTTCTTCAATACTGAGTCCGGTTGTTTGGCTGATGGTTTCGTCATCTAGGCGATCGAGCAATTGCCGTGCGATCGCTAGTTCTTTTTGTTGTATAGCTTCTTGTACAGCGTCTTCAACGGCGTCTTTAACAGCTTTAATTATCGTGCCTTGTTGGTCATAAATAAACATTTCTTGCCGTTCGATATTTGCTATTTCCTCCGGGCTTAAATTCACTCGATCGGCGATGTCAAATGCTTGATGGATTTCGGGAACGCTATCCATTACAGGCGGTACTTCTGTTATCGTTACCGCGTATTTCATGAAATAGAGCCATTTATCTGCTAAAGTTTCTAACTGGTCTACTGTTTTGGTGAATTTTGGCAGTTCTACAAATACCAACTTAAGATCGTTATCGGGATATGGTAAGTTAGAAAACTCTTCTTTGTAGACAAATCGCGAAATTAATTTATTGCTATTTTTAAACATCTCGAAATCAGTAATCGTTAAAGCAATTACTGGTTTTAGCATTCGATATCCTTGTGCTTTCTGCAATTGAGAGGCGTAGGTTTTGGCTGCGTTGTACAAGATTCTTTGTCCGAAAGACTCGACGTTTAATACCTGCATTTCAATGATGACTAGAGTGTCGTCGGCAAGCTTGGCTTTGACATCTAAAGAGGAGTCTTTTAAGCCTTCTACTTGTGGCGGCAGGTTGGGGTTGATAATTTCTAAGTCTTCAATGGTAGAATTACCATCATAAATCATGGCGTTGAGAAAGCTGATCAGAATGTCTTTGCTTTCTGAGGAACCAAATATTTTTTTGAAGGCGTAATCGGTTTTGGGGTTGATGAATGTCATGGTGGGAGTCGGGAATCGCGAGCACTATCTGGATCGTAACACTTGATTTCATCTGTCATGGCAACCTCAACGTTCGCTGTCTTAATTGTATTAGAATGTCTATCGAACTTGATGGGCGATCGCACGATTCCCAAACATCAGGTTTATGAAATGCGATCGCCCGAATCGTCAGTTGCTTCAATTCTTCTGCAACCATTTTGTCAGCACGCGCATCCACTGGCCCGTATTCGGTGCGCGCTGGAAGTCGCTCCAGTCTGCCATTTGGGCAAAACCTAGTCGCACCAGCCAATTTACTACGGCGGTTATGCCTTGGCGGGAGCCAACAACCACGATCCGGACGGGTTCCCGGTTTTCTCGATCGTCCGTGGGAGCTGAGTCTTGTTGGGTGTCGTTGGGCGGTTCGATTGGAAAGTCTTTAGCCATTGGGAAGTCCTCATCTTCAAAATCAACTAATCACTACATATTGTGTAGTTAGTACAATCAGATCGCAATCACTACACATATGTAGTGATTGACAGTTGGGGCTTCCCTTGGCATCATGAGGTGCATGGGAAAAACTGGTCGAGTTTTGAGAGATGTGCTGGACACCTATGGCATTAGCCAAAACAAATTGGCGATCGCAATGGGCGTGCGACGTTCCGTTGTCTATCGTTGGTTTAATGAGCTCATCGATCCAACTGGAGACACGCTTGTGAAGATGGTGGTGGCGTTAAAATTGCTAGATATAGATGCAGCGCGGGAGTTTGTGCAGCTCTATTTGGGTGAGATTTTGGAGGATGAGGGTGAGGGTGAGGTCGATCGATCTACAAACACAGAATAGACTTATTGTTCGGAAGGTCGATCGCATTTGACGGGTGCATCTCAATGCAAGCGAATATATCCGTAGGGGCGAAGCATGACCTCCG
>NZ_JAUBOJ010000564.1:0-3355 GCF_036700185.1 Microcoleus sp. BM001215392
AGTTGTTAGTTGTTAGTTGTTAGTTGTTAGTTGTTAGTTGTTAGTTGTTAGTTGTCATCAGGAAGAGGTAAGAAGGAAGAGAAGAGCGAGAGCATCTTCAAGCCATGCTGAACTAATAACCATTAAGTAATTACTAACCAACCATTCACAACTATAACCTTCTTCTCTTCTCTTCTCTTCCTTAGTGTCCTTAGCGTCTTCGCGGTTCGTCAAAAAAAAAATATCCAAAAAAATCTCTAACAACCTTCTTCTCTTCTTCTCTTCTTCTCTTCCTTAGTGTCCTTCGCGTCTTCGCGGTTCGTCAAAAAAAATCATCCAAAAAAATCTCTAACAACCATCTTCCATTATTGATACTTCAGATAGATGTCGAGATAGCTGTTTGTCTGGTAGAGTACAGGCTAAACTTTTTAGGTGAACGCCTGTGAATAGATTTTTATTCCGATTCGCGATCGGCTTATTAATGGCATTTTTTGGGGCAATCACCTATTTTACCAGCAGCGTACAAAATCCCGTAACTGGGGAGAAACAGCGAGTGCAGCTTTCTCCCCGCCAAGAGGTAGTTTTGGGATTGGAGGCGCGAGACAAAATGGCGGCTCAATACGGAGGGCTTTATCCAAGCCAGAGTATTCAACAATATGTCGATCGAGTCGGAGAACGAGTTGTCAACGGTTCAGAGGCGAAAAAAGCCGGTTATCCGTTTGAATTCCACCTGCTGCGAGACCCCAAAACTGTCAATGCTTTTGCTCTCCCCGGGGGACAAGTTTTCATTACCGCCGGACTGATGCGGCGGCTGAATTCCGAGGCTCAGTTGGCGGCTGTACTTGGGCACGAAAGCGGTCACGTTGTGGGGCGACACGCTGCGGAACACCTTGCAAAACAGCAACTTGGTCGGTCTTTGGTGACGGCGGTTGGAGTGGCCGCCAGCGACGAGCGCGGTGGCGGACAACAAGCAGCATTAATTGCTCAAGCGGTGAATCAAGTTGTCGGTTTGCGGTACGGTAGAGCAGATGAACTTGAGAGCGATCGCCTCGGTTTTCGGTTTATGACCGAAGCGGGTTACGATCCAAGAGCTATTGTTGAGGTGATGCAAATTCTCGGTTCTGCTAGGAATGGCGAAGCAGCGCCGGAGTTTTTGAGTTCTCACCCGAATCCTGAAAATCGAGTTGAAAAGTTGCAAGCTTTAATCGCCCAAAATTTCCCTAACGGTGTTCCACCTAATTTAGTGTCTGGACGCGAAGAGTTTGCTAAGAATGTCTCGGGCGGTTAGCCAGAATTGCGTGCGTACTTTACTAACCAACCGCGAAGACGCGAAGATCGCGAAGTCAGAAAAGAGAAGTAATAACCTTTAATTAACTATTAACAACTATTCAGAATTCTAACGCTCTTCCCTTCTTGTCTTCCTTCGTGTCCTTAGCGTCTTCGCGGTTCGTTAAAAAAAAACCTGATTAAAAGTAGCAAATCCCTGCTACCGGGTTAACCGACCGATCGAGTGAGGAAATCCGCTTGACAGTTTGTACACTTTTGATGACAAAATAAATAAATAAAAGTGCTTTAAATCAAAGGATGATAGGTTTCAATGGCGATTAAAGACCAGCCCCAACCCCCTCGTTTTCGGCAAATTAGCAATATCTTGTTATTGCTATCAAGTCTGTTTCTACTGGCAAATATCTTTTTGCCAAATTTATTCGGGCCTCAAATTCCGCAAGTGCCTTACAGCTTGTTCGTTCATCAAGTCCAAGAACAAGATGTGGTGAGAGCTTCGGTTGGTCAAAATGAAATTCGCTACCAACTCAAAGGCGAAGGTGACAAACCCGGTCAAATTCTGTCAACTACCCCGATTTTTGACCTGGAACTTCCCAAACTTTTGGAAGAAAAAGGCGTGGAATTTGCGGCAACTCCGCCTTCTAAAAATGGCTGGATAGGCAGTGTTTTGAGCTGGGTGGTTCCGCCGCTGATTTTTGTGGCTATTTTTCAATTTTTTATGAACAGACAGGGTGGCGGGCCGCAGGGCGCGCTGTCGATCGGCAAAAGCAAAGCTAAGGTCTACGTAGAAGGCGAATCTGCGAAAATCACTTTTGCTGACGTAGCAGGAGTTGAAGAGGCTAAGACTGAATTAGTCGAAGTTGTGGAATTCCTGAAAACTCCCGACAAATTCACCGCAATCGGCGCGCGCATTCCGAAGGGCGTGCTGTTGGTCGGGCCTCCGGGAACTGGCAAAACTCTGTTAGCAAAGGCTGTAGCTGGTGAAGCTGGTGTGCCGTTTTTTAGTATCTCCGGTTCGGAGTTTGTAGAGTTGTTTGTCGGTGTCGGTTCTGCAAGAGTCAGAGATTTATTCGAGCAGGCGAAAAAACAGGCTCCTTGTATTATCTTTATTGATGAATTGGATGCGATCGGCAAATCTCGCAGCACTAATGCCGCCTTCGGTGGGAATGACGAACGCGAACAAACTCTCAATCAACTGTTAACTGAAATGGACGGTTTTGCTGTGGGTAATACTACGGTAATTGTCCTGGCTGCTACGAACCGCCCGGAAAGTTTGGATGCTGCTTTGTTGCGCCCCGGCCGTTTCGATCGCCAAGTTTTAGTCGATCGCCCTGATTTATCCGGCCGCGAAGCAATTTTGAACATTCACTCGCAAAAAGTGAAGTTGGGCCCGGATATTGACTTAAAAGCCGTCGCCACTCGTACCCCCGGTTTTTCGGGCGCAGATTTGGCAAATTTGGTCAATGAAGCTGCCTTGCTAGCTGCTCGCAACAAGCGCCTCGCTGTGGCACAGGAAGACTTTTATGAGGCGTTTGAGCGGGTTGTAGCTGGCTTGGAAAAGAAAAGCCGGGTGCTCAACGAAAAAGAGAAAAAGATTGTGGCTTACCACGAAGTCGGGCACGCGATGGTGGGCGCTGTGATGACTGGCGGCGGCGAAGTGTCGAAAATCTCGATCGTCCCGCGCGGTATGGCTGCATTGGGTTACACGTTGCAAGTACCGACTGAAGACCGTTTCTTGTTAGATGAGTCGGAACTGCGCGGTCAAATTGCTACACTGCTTGGAGGGCGATCGGCTGAAGAAGTCGTGTTTGGTAGCATTACTACTGGCGCCTCCAACGACTTGCAAAGGGCGACGGATTTAGCGGAACGGATGGTGACAACTTACGGGATGAGTAAGGTTTTGGGGCCTCTGGCGTACGATCGCGCTCAACAATCGTTCCTCGGCGATGGTATGGGAAATGCGCGCCGTGCGGTGAGTGCTACAACTGCGGAGGCGATCGACCAAGAAGTGAAAGAAATCGTCGAAACTGCACATCAGCAAGCTTTGGATATTCTCAAAGCCAATCGGGAATTGTTGGAAACAATCACGCAG
>NZ_JAUBOJ010000565.1:0-3329 GCF_036700185.1 Microcoleus sp. BM001215392
CCCCTTAAAAAGGGGGACTTTGAGAAGAATCTTGTCCCCCCCTTATTAAGGGGGGTTAGGGGGGATCGGAATTCACGAGCAGCCTCATAAAAAATTGGTATCAGTGGTTATTGGTTATTCGCTTTTGGTTATTGGTAACAGTTAACAAATAACTAACTGTCAACTGTCAACTGTCAACTGTCAACTGTCAACTGTTTAAGTCCATTCGACGAGTTCGGGTTGGGCGGCTGGATGAATGTAGGCGGGTTTTTCTCGCGGTAATTGACCGGACAATACTAAATGAGCCATGGTGTCGCAAATGACGCGAGTTGCCATTAATGAAGTCATATCGCTGACATCATAGGGTGGGGAAACTTCTACTACTTCCAAACCGCAAATAGGTGCTCTTTGCACTATTTTGCCGAGTAAAGATAGAGCTTCGCGCGGCAACAAACCGCCCGGTTCCGGCCAACCTGTACCGGGGACAAATCCGGCGTCGATGCAGTCGATGTCAAAGCTGATATACACGCAGTCGGTGCCGTCTAGGGCGCGTTCTAGGGCGAATTCTACGGCGGCATCAATGCCTTTTTCTACGATGTCGGTAACGGTGAGAATATTAGTCGCACGTTCGCGACAAACTTTCACGCCTTGGCGGGGAACTTGCCAGCCTCCTATGCCTAGTTGTACTAGGTTTTTGGCGGGGGCATTTTTCATGTTGGTGGCATGAAACCAAGGACAAGTGTGCATCCGTTCGTCGAGGTCGGTTTCTTGAGTGTCGGCGTGCCTATCGAAGTGAATGATGCCGACTTTTTTATCGCCTAAGTGTTGACAAATGCCGCGGACTGTGGGAAAACCAATTGAGTGATCGCCTCCTAATATAATTGGAAATGCGCCGGAACTAAAGATGTGGGCGATGCCTTTTGATATTTGATCGAAGGATTTTTCGTTGTTAGCTGGAATGGTGAAAATATCGCCGACATCGCAAAGAGTTATTTGTTCGCGCAAATCCACTCCTAATTCAAAGTTGTAGGGCGTGTAGAGTGCGGAAATGCGCCGAATTCCTTGGGGGCCGAAGCGGGTACCGGGACGGTAGGTGGTGCCGGAGTCGTGGGGTACGCCGACTATTGCTACGTCGTATTCGCCGACTTTGCGCACGTCTTCGACGTAGGGCGCTTTCATGAAGGTGTTGATCCCTGCATAGTGCGGGAGTTCGCCGCGACTGAAGGTGGGAATGCTGCGATCGCGAATACTTTCTGCTGCTTCTAATCCGTATTCTAACCCTTTTGATACTTCTTGCTGCCAGCCTGTCAGCGGCAGTCTGGCTTCGAGTTCTAAGGCGCGTTGCGCTTGGCTGGGAGTCTGCCCGTTGTTGGGGGCTGGGCTTTGAAATAAGGGGTTTTCAGAAGGATTTTCAGTCATTTGGACACCCTAGATGTTTGCAAAACAATCGCGATCGAATTAGCCGTCGCCAATGCAGAAAGCCCGGGGAAAAAACACCCAGTCTTGCCGATTGGTGTATTTCTCCCGGGCTTTTATCCCGCCGTGCGGCTGGCCGATATTTGACTAAAAACTTTGAGTTTTCGATCGACCAACTTGCCTCTCTCGGACCAGCATTTGAGCGATCGCCCAAACCGGAACCCTAGAGGCATCAAATTATTGAGGTCATCTTAGCCAGTGAGTTGAGTCAAAAATGTATTGAAAGTTACTCTCCTCGCCTTAAAAACACGATCTCAGTCCTGCGGGGTAGACTGTTTTTGGGCAAAAGTTGTCGGCAAATTTTAGTGACGCTTGAGCGATCGGCACATAAAATAGATTGATGACTTATGGCTTGTGACTAAATGAATCCTATAAAATTCGGTACAGATGGCTGGCGCGGCATCATTGCAGACGATTTTACCTTCGCTCGCGTAGCGTTGGTAGCTCCCCTAGCAGCACAAGTTCTCGCACAAACCGGCGGCAATAATGCCAGCAGCGGCACTGTAATTGTCGGTTACGACCGCCGATTTCTGGCTGAAGATTTTGCCCAAAATGCGGCGGTTGCCGTCCAGAACGCCGGATTTGACGTGCTCCTGAGCGAATCCTACGCCCCAACTCCGGCTTTTAGTTTAGCAGCAAAACAATTAAATGCTTTAGGTGCGATCGTCCTGACAGCCAGCCACAATCCCGGCGCATATTTAGGATTAAAAGTCAAGGGCTCATTTGGCGGTTCAGTTTCGCCCGAAGTTACGCAACAGATAGAAGCAAAACTCGAAAATCCGGCGGCACTTTCAGCAACTCCCGGAAAATTGGAAAATTTCAATCCTTGGCCGGCTTACTGCAAAACCTTGCGGGAAATGGTGGATATTCAAGCGATTAAAGAAGCGATCGCATCCGGGAAAATTACAGTATTTGTAGATGTAATGCACGGCGCGGCGGCGGGCGGATTAGCTCAAATTTTAGAAGAAACTGTACAAGAAGTTAACAGCGATCGCGATCCGCTGTTTGGAGGCGGTGCACCCGAACCCTTGCCGCGCTACCTGTCGCAGTTGTTTCGCGTGATGCGCACTCACCAGAGAAAAGCATCCGGTTTGTCGATCGGATTTGTATTTGACGGAGATAGCGATCGGATTGCAGCCGTTGACTCTAGCGGAAACTTCCTCAGTTCGCAAATCCTAGTTCCTATATTAATCGAACACTTAGCCAAACGGCGCGGCTTTACCGGGGAAGTCATTAAAACAGTCAGCGGTTCCGACATCATGCCGAAAATTGCCGAACTTTACGGCTTACCATTGTTTGAAACGCCGATCGGTTACAAGTATATCGCCGATCGAATGTTAACCACCCAAGTCCTAGTCGGCGGCGAAGAATCCGGCGGAATCGGCTACGGTACGCACATTCCCGAAAGAGACGCCTTACTATCAGCGCTGTACTTGCTAGAAGCCGTTGTCAAATCCGGTGAAGATTTGAGCGACATCTATCGCCGACTGCAAACAGAGACTAATTTTACTTCAGCTTACGACAGAATCGACTTGCATTTAGCAAATATGGACGAACGTTCGCGCTTGCTGGGGCTGTTAGAAAATCAACCTCTCACAGAAATCGCCGGAAAATCGGTTGTAGATTGCAACAAAGTAGACGGATACAAATTCCGTTTGGCTGACGGAAGTTGGCTGTTAATTCGGTTTAGCGGTACTGAACCGGTGTTGCGGTTGTATTCAGAAGCGGCGACCTTGAAAGAGGTGATGCAAAACTTGAATTGGGCGAAAACTTGGGCACAGAAAGGTTAGAGTTTTACAGCCGGTGAATGGTACGGGCGAGACGCCCGTGCCACATTTAAATTTCCTTAAAAAAGCTCGTTTGTAGTAAGGACT
>NZ_JAUBOJ010000566.1:0-3295 GCF_036700185.1 Microcoleus sp. BM001215392
TATCGGGTGCATCTGGTTTTTGAGGAGGGCGAAGCATGACCGCATATAAATTATTAGTTATAATCCTATATTGAATGCGGTCATGCTATAGCCCATACAAACATATTTGTCAAACCCAGATGCATCGGTAATATCATGTCCGGTGAATTATTATAACCATGAAATAAAAGTTCGTAGTGCGGACTTTAGTCCGCAGGCTAAAAGCGGACTAAAGTCCGCACTACGAACCAATTTTATTGCACAGTTCTGGGGTTTATAATATTTTTGTGTGACTTTATGGAAAGTTGGTAGAAACACTTTCCAGACGGTTGGAAAAACTTGCATTGCTTACTGCGAACCTGTTTGCTTTGCCAATTCTGCATCAGTGTCACTTGGGACTATTTCTGCTTTTTTCATGACGAAAATGCGATCGCCCGTAGCAGCAGCAGACATTGATGATACCAAATAAATGATTTTAGACTGCGCGGAATCCAGCATCGGGAATTGGTTAACTTAGGTGCGCTGACAGACAAGCTTCAATAGCACTAGCAATTTTCCGAAATCCTTCTCGGTTGGGATGAATGCCATCGGGGAGATCCTCAAGGCTGAGGATCTTATATAAATTAACAAAATCTATGGGCTTCCCTGCTTGTTGTTTTTCCTTGACTAACTCCTCGCTGTTTTGATTGTATTGTATAACTCGCTGATTTAAGGTGGGTTCCGACATCGGAGGAAGTGAAGCGAGAAAGAGTTTGATATTGGGTGAAGTTTGAAAAATGCGATCGATTAATTGCTTGAGGCGATAGCTTGCAGTTTCCACTTGATACCATTGTCCGATATTATTGGTGCCGATGAGGAGCAAAATAATATCCGGTTGGAAGGTTTCCAGCCAATCCACAACCCGATCGCAAATTTCTTCGATCCGCCAACCGGAATGTCCTTCGTGATGCTGAGAGAGTAAGGTATCGGGGCCGTTGCTTAGGGAACCGACAAACTCAATAGCATAGCCTCGATTCTCCATCGCAGGTTGTAAGTCGATGCGATATCCTCCTGGTACGAAGTATCCATCGGTAATTGAGTCGCCTAAGGGCATGATTTTGATGGGAGGATTTTGCGGTGAATCAGTGCTGCTGGAGAGGTTTGAAGGATCGGAATTTTGATTTTCCACGACTATTTTTGATAAATAACTAAGTCAACCACGCTTCAGTTTGATCGTTCGGACTTCAGTTTTTGTCCCGGGAGCACCTCACTTTTGCCAATATATCCGTAGGGGCGAAGCATGACCGCAATCAATATGTGATTATAACTAATAACTTATATGCGGTCATGCTTCGCCCTCTTCAAAAACTTTGGGAGTATCCCAATTGTGCAAACATATCCGCAAGGGCTCTCGCATTCGCGCCTGTATCCTATCGACTATACGAGAGATTTGCAGCGCGAATGCTTCGCCCCTACAAACATATTTGCCAAAGTGAGATGCACCCTTTTTCGGACTATCGCACAAGTCAATGCAGCAATTCTTCTAGTTTTTGCTGGTTCCACAAATACTGATAAAGCCCTGTTTGCTTTACCAATTCTGCGTGAGTGCCGCTTTGGACTATTTCTCCTTTTTCCATCACGAATATGCGATCGGCACTCGCGGCGGCTGACATTTGATGCGAGATGAAAATTACGGTTTTGCGATCTGTTCCGGTTGCCAAGTTCTGCAAAATATCGGTCGCTGTTTGATTGTCCACGCTGGAAAGAGCGTCATCTAAAATTAGCACGGGAGCGTCAACTAACAAGGCTCTAGCTAGTGCTGTTCGCTGCCTTTGTCCGCCGGATAAGGTAATGCCGCGCTCGCCGACAACTGTTTTGTACTGCTGCGGAAAATTGAGGATTTCTGGGTGGATTTGCGCTTGTTTGGCGGCTGCTTCAATCTGTGGCTGTTCTGCTAAAGGATTGCCGTAGCGGATGTTATTCTTGATGCTAGTGCCGAACAAAAAGCTTTCTTGGGGCACGTAGGCGATCGCCCCGCGCAACTCCCTCAACTTCACCTCGGTAATATCCTGCCCGTCTACAAACAACTCACCCGCATCGATATCTAACAACCGCGGCAAAGCATTGGCCAAGGTTGATTTCCCAGAACCGATCGCGCCAACAATCGCGACGGTTTCGCCCGGTTTGATGGTAAAATTGACATCTTTGAGCGCGGGTATCTTAGCACCGGGATAGGTGTAATTCAAGTTGCGGGCGACAATTTCCCCGATTACTGGAGTTGGCAATTCAATTGCACCGGCAGTATCCTTAATTTGCGCTTCCACAGTCAAAATTGATTCTATGCGATCGACACTGACTTCTCCGCGCTGGTAAGCAGTAATTGTGAAACCCAACAGCGCCGTCGGAAATACCAAACGCTCGACATAAATCAGCAGCGCCACAAAATCGCCGATGCTAATTTCGCCTTTAGCAATTGCTCCGCCACCCGCAGAAAGCAGCACCAGCAAACTGATGCTGGCTAAACCGCCCAGTAGTGGAAAAATAAAGTTTCGAGTTTGGGCTAATGTCAAATTGGCTGATAGCAACTTGGCGTTACAATCGCGAAAAGCTCGACGTTCGTTTTCTTCTTGAGCATAGATTTTAATTACGGACATTCCGCTCATATCCTCTTGAATTAAATCGCTCATCGCCGAGAGTTCTTCTTGGACTGCTAGTTGCTGGATGCGAAGTTTGTCGCTAAATAACTGTACCAAAACTAGCATTAATGGATAAACTGCGATCGCCAACAGCGTCAGCCGTACATTAATCCCCAGCATCACCGGCAAAGTCAAAGCATAAGCAAAGGCTGTATTCGCCAAACTCAGCACTGCAAAACCCACCAAGCGGCGAATATTGTCCAAGTCGGAGGTAGCGCGGTTAATTAAATCGCCTACAGTATTGGCAGCAAAATAAGACGGTTCTAATGTTAATAAATGATTAAATATTTGCTGTTTGAGGTCAAATTCGACTTGACGCCCGACGCCAAACAGCAGAATCCGCGATACCATCCGAATCACCCACATAATTGAGGCGAGTATCAGAATGAGTATCACGTAGTTGAAAACTTGGTCAAATTTAGTCGCAAATTGGAGAGTGTCAACTGCATTCCGAATCAGTAGGGGAATGTAAACGCCCACAGCATTGACAATTAATAAGGAAAAAACGCCCCAAAATGTGGGTTTCCAGTGCGGGCGCATATAAGAAATCAGTTTTTGCAGTCGAGAATAACGAGCCATTATGTTATGTCAGTTGTCAGTTGTCAGTTGTCAGTTGTCAGTTGTCAGTTGTCAGTTGTCAG
>NZ_JAUBOJ010000567.1:0-3293 GCF_036700185.1 Microcoleus sp. BM001215392
CGTCCCCGCTCGCGTATTGTACAATACGCGAGCGGGGACGCTCGCACTATATATAAATGCAAAACTGAGATGCTCACATTACCAATTCCCAATTCCCAATTCCCAATTCCCAATTTTCAATTCCCAATTCCCTCGATATTATTCGAGCAATCCTAACTTTTGCAAGCGCGAACGAATAGCCGCAGGCTGTCGCTTAAATTTCAGAGATAATTCACCAATTTGTTGACCGCTAGCATATTCTTTCTTCAAATTCTCGTCTTCATCGTGACTCCACTTGACATAAGCTCTGGGATATTTTTGCCGAATTTTCTCATTTTGGGTTTTAGGTTTACCGGCGACATTCAAACCAGAACCTAAGGGTTGGTCAATTTCCGCACTGCGACTAGCTACAGCCTCTTGTACGCGGCTGGGAACGCTCGCGATTTCTTGAGCCAGCTCAGCCAAAGCACGGTCTACTTTTTGTTGAAGTTCTGTTAGCTGCCGCTGCTGCAAACTCCCCCACTGTGGCAGTTCGTTGATAAACTGCTGCAAGTCTAGAATGATTGTTGTCAAAGTTTCGACTTGTTGCAACTCCGGCCGTTGTTTGAATTGGCGGCTGGTGATTTCGATTTCGCTTTGAATCATTTTAATAGTTTTTTCTAAAATTATGAGCCGCTGGCGCAGGTTCTCAATTGCTGAAATTATAGAGTGGGAATTTTCTGCCTGGCCAACATTGAGATTTTCGCGAGATGTTTGGGAAAGAGCTGTATCTAAAGAATTTACCGTAAGTTGCAATTGCTCGATCGCGCGATCGCTCGTAGCTGCTTGTTGGTTGACGCGATCGAATACTGCCGACGTACTTGTTTTAATTTGCCCGCGCAACTTCTGGCGGTTGACAAAATTCAACACCAGCGAAATCACCAGCGGCATTTCCACATAAACGCTCTGCTGCAAAACTAAACTAGCAGCCAATCCCACAGCCGAGGCAGCCATAAAAACTAATTCTGCATTTTCTAACAAATTGCTCGACTGCGGATTCTGAATTTTGGTTTGTGAATTAGATGATGACATAGATTTTAGATTTGAGATTTTCACTTGAATGGCAAATGACAGATTTTAGATTTGAGATTTAAGGATGGGAAATTGCAGATTTTTGAGTCAAGAGTGGGGAATCGAGAATTGCATATTTTCGATTGAACAATCGGCAATGAAGGAGCGACATTTTGGTTGGGATGACAAGCCGAGAGTTGCTTTTTTGGGCGGCTGCAAATATGCAGCTAAAATTTAAGTAAGCACGAGCGCTTTCGATACCTCATTCAGGATTAGTAAAAAAAAATATATTTTTTGGGACAGTCATGTAATTAAATATATTATATTTGCAAAATTAGCCGAGCTAAAGTGAAATAAATCAAAACTCCGAGCACATCAACGGCGGTGGTAATGAATGGGGCAGACATTAAAGCGGGGTCTAAACCCAAAGAACGAAACAGAAACGGCAGAGCTGAACCAGCAATAGAAGCTAAAATGGCGATCGCCAGCAAACTCACTCCCACCGCGATAGCTACTGCCAAATTCCCTTGCAGAGTATAAGCCCAGCCCGTGGCTACCGTCCCTAATATAGCTCCTAGCAGCGCTCCCGCCATCCCCTCTCGTACAATTACTTGCAACGGGCCCATGGCTGTAATTTCGTCAGTGTTCAGGCCGCGAATTACCACAGTTGAGGACTGAGCTCCGACATTGCCTCCTGTGCCCGTCAGCAGCGGAATAAAGGCTGCTAGGGCAACTACTTGGTGCAAAATATCTTCTTGAGCTCTAATAATTGCGCCGGTGACAGTATTGGTTAACAGCAGAACAAACAGCCACACCACCCTTTTGCGAGCAACGGTGATTAAATCGGTCTGAAAATAATTGTCGCCGCCCGACTGGATGCCGCCCAAGGTATAAATATCTTTGTCAGCTTCTTGTTCTAAAATGTCGATCGCGTCGTCAACTGTAACGATCCCGACAAGACGCTGTTCGCGGTCTACAACGGGAACTGCCAAAAAATCGTAACGCTGGATCAGGCGAGCGACTTCTTCTCTATCTGTTCCTGTTTGAACAGAAACGGCGTCGCGGGTCATAATTTCGCCGACGGTTTTGTCAAGGGGGGAAGTGACCAAATCCCGCAGGGATAAAATGCCGGTCAACCTGCGTCCGGCGTCAGTGACGTAAAGAGAATAAATGGTTTCGGTAGTTTTAGCCAAAGAGCGAATTCTGTCCAAAGCTTGGGCGACGGTAAAGCTTTCTTTCAGAGAAATGTATTCCGGGGTCATGATCCGGCCGGCGGTGCTGGCTTCGTAACCCAAGAGTTGGGCTGTAGCTTCGCGTTCCGTGGGGCTCAATTGACCCAACAGGCGGCGGACTAAAATTGCCGGCAGTTCGTCAAACAGTTTAGCTCGATCGTCCGGGGACATTTTGTCTACAATATCTAGGACTTCTTGGCGTTTGAATTTTTCGCAGAGGGATTGCTGAACGCTGGAGTCGAGATATTCGTAAACTGCGATCGCTTCGTCTTTGGAAAGCAACCGGAAAGCGATTACTTGCATGATTTCTGGCAGGCCTTCGATGGCTTCAGCGATGTCTGCTTCCTGAACCGGGTGTAAAATCGCTTTTGCTGCTTGAAAGTCTCCTTGTTCCAGCAAAGCCTTTAACTGCGATCGAACTAATTCCCGCAATTCTTTGCGTGCGTAGCTGGGTAGTGAAGAGGATTGATAATTGTTTTCTGTCACTGATGACCCTCCTCATGCAATTTTAGATTTTAGATTTTAGATTTTAGATTTTGGATTGGGAATTTGGGATTAAAGAGTTGGGAATCACTTACTGAGTCAGCAGATTTTGACTTGACCTACAGTTGCATTGTGGTTGTAACTGGTATCAACCTGTGTTCGGGGCCTTCCTAAATCCAGTTTAGAGCGTATTGACACCACTGCTTGCAGTTATACGATTTACACCGGCTCTTCGATCGACCCAATTTTTGGGCGGATGCTGCACCACCAAACCAAGATGTATTATCGAAATCGAGTTTCTTAGTACGATCTTTTTGAGCTAGCACCAAAGAGTGTGAGTTCGGGAGAGTGCGATCGATTACCAATTCCCAATTACCAATTACCAATTATCTGACATAGCTCATCGCCGTTGAGAATGACTGTGCTGTCAACTGTCAAGCGGTCAATCTAATTGGGTGCATCTCATTTTTGCAAATATACTCGTAGGGGCTATAGCATTTCGGCAGTAAATCTCTGATTCTCACTCATAAATTATGTGCCGAAATGCTT
>NZ_JAUBOJ010000568.1:0-3277 GCF_036700185.1 Microcoleus sp. BM001215392
CCCCCCCTTAGTAAGGGGGGGAACAAAATTCTGTTTTTCTGGCTCCCCCCTTGATAAGGGGGGCTGGGGGGGTACTTCTACCACCACGTCATGTACGTCCAAATCCCCCGTGATGTAACCTACCTGAGGCACGTATACGCCGTCATAGCCATTGTGAACTTCTCCCTGAGGCAGAGCATTTTCAAACCGCCACAGTTGATACAGAGAACTCATGTAGAGAGTTGAACCCTCTGCATACAACCCCATGCAGCGCTCAAAGGAGCGCTCGAATACCGACAACTGTCCATTCGGTTGCAACCCAATAAAAAAAACTTTCCCCGCCTGATAGGTGGTGAAAGCAAGACTCAGGTTTTGCTCGGCTAACCAGGAGGTGAACTGGCGGGAGGCATTGATTTCCAGGGAGGGGGCGCTAGTTGAGGGGGTAGCAGAATCGAGCAAATTTCCACTGTGCGCCGCTATGTCTGGTGCATCTTCGATCATTAGGGGAATTTGTTTAGCCGCAAAGCCATTACGGTTTGATTGCATTGCATCTGTCTTGATTAGTATGTTTGTTATTTGTTATTTGTTATTTGTTGTGCGTGCTTGTTTGTTATTTAAAGAAAAGTTAGGGAAACCGATCGGGAGTCCCCTAACTGAGTGCGTTGTCGAAGAGTGATATCAAATCCGGTTGCACTCCTTATGATATAGAGGAGACACCGCGATGAATTGTAGGGACACGGCACTGGCTATTGGTGTCAACTTAAGCTTTTAGTCCGCCAGTCCTCTCAGTCACCCGGCAGTCCGCCAGGGAATCAATTAAGAGTCTCATAGCGAAAGTCCTCGCTCAAGAGGACTGAAGAACTCATTATATCAGGTTCGGGTAACTGCTTATAATATCATGTCCGGTCGATCGCTAGTAATACAAACCTTACTTATTGTAATTGTTCGATCGGACATGATATTAGTCCTCTTTGAGAGGACTTTCGCTATGAGGCAGGGGTTTCAACCCCTGCCGGACTGCTGGTTGTACGTTAAGTTGACACGACGAAAGGCACGGCGCCGTGTCCTGGCTAATAATTCCGATGCAACCGGAAACCATATGAAACACTGTCAAAGCAGTTCGATCGCACTAAACTTTGACGAAGCTACTAGAGCCGATACTGCTAGCTGGTACCCCATTCAAACGCGCCAACTCTTCGCCAGTGCTGGCAAATTTGATTACAGTATCATTCCCCCTTCGATCGATCGCCAACTTCTCAAACGTCAAGCCACCGGAGAGACCGAGTGTCGTCTGACCCACCTGGAAATTGTCGATGCGATCGACGCCCTTGTTGATTTGCAGGACAACTACGTCCTTGCCGCCGCCCAAGAAAATCCGATTGTTGCCGGCGCCGCCCAAAATCAGGTCATCGCCAGAACCCGAGTAGATCGAGTCGTTACCAGGCCCGCCATAGATCGTATTGTTGCCCCCACCCGCGTAAATGTCATCGTTCCCGTTGCCACCATTGATGTAATCAGTTTGGGAACCCCCGTAAATCTCGTCGTTGCCATCCTCACCCAAGAGAGTGTTGACCCCCTCACCGCCAAATATCTTATCGTTGCCGCCACGACCGTAGAGTGCATCGTTACCAGATGTACCGTTAAGCACATCCTTGCCTTCCGTGCCCAAGGTGGGGACTTTACCGAAGACGACATAGCTAGAGCCAGAGTTGGTTTTGCCGTTGGGGTCAGCATAAGTGGCACCGATAATCAGGTCATCGACACCATCGCCGTTGATGTCTCCAGCACCGCTAACTGAGATGCCGGAGAAGTTCTCTGGATTAACGCCATTGAGAACAGAGCCGTTGATGCCGTCGAGGGAAGAAAGGTTAATGCTGGCTCCGAATCCTTCTTTTGAGCCGAACACTAGATAGCTTTGACCCGCAACGTTATTAGCCTGAGGTGCGCTGACAATCAGGTCATCAATACCATCGCCGTTGAAGTCCCCGGCACTGCTGACACTAAAGCCTGAGAGGTCACCCCCGGCAATACCGTTGATGGCAAAGCCGTTAGTGCCATTGAGTCCAGAGAGCTTAAAGTTGGCGGGGAACGCTTTAGGTGAACCGAACACCACATAGCTGGTGCCTGCATAGGCGTTGCCATTGGGGTCTGCCCCAAATGCCCCGACAATCAGGTCATCAAAGCCGTCACCGTTAACGTCTCCGGCGGCGCTGACTCTGCTTGAGAAGTCACCCTCGGCTTTGCCGTCGATCGCAAAGCCGTTAGTGCCGTTGAGCGCACTGACGTTGAGGCTGGGAGCGAATCCTTGAGTTGAGCCGAACACTACATAGCTTTGACCCGCATTCTCTAGTCCGTTGGGGTCTGCCCCAAATGCCCCGACAATCAGGTCATCTTTGCTGTCACCGTTAACGTCTCCGGCGGCGCTGACTGAGACGCCCAATTCGTCTCCCGCCGCCATGCCGTTGATGGTGAAGCCGTTATTACCGTTAAGGGTACTGACGTTGAGGCTGGTAGGGAATCCCTGGTTGGAGCCGAACACCACATAGGTTTTACCCGCATCCTGAAGTCCGTTGGGGTCAGCATAAGGTGCGCCGATACTCAAGTCAGCGAAGCCATCACCGTTGACATCTCCAGCACCGCTAACTGAGGAACCCAATTGATCTCCCGCCGCCATGCCGTTGATGGTGAAGCCGTTAATGCCGTTGAGGGTAGCGAGGTCAATGCTGGGAGCGAATCCTGATTTGGAGCCGAACACTACATAGCTGGAGCCTGCATCTATCAGTCCGTTGGGGTCAGCCCCAAATGCTCCGATAATCAGGTCATCTTTGCCATCGCCGTTAACGTCCCCAGCACCGCTGACACTCAAGCCAGTGAAGTCATCTGCCGCAACGCCTTTGAGGGCGAAGCCGTTAGTGCCGTTAAGGGTACTGAGTTCAAAGTTAGCAGGGAATCCTGCTTTCGATCCGAACACTACATAGCTAGTACCAGGAGTGGTGGTGGCGCCAGGATTACTACCAGTAAATCCAGGTGCGCCAATAATTATGTCAGCAATACCATCGTTGTTGATGTCGCCAGCATCGCTGACGCTATAACCTGATGTGTCATAAGGGGCAACGCCGTTGATGGTAAAGCCGTTAGATCCGGTGAGGTCTGAAAGATTGAAAGATGAAATTGCCATTGTAAAAATTATTGCGTTGAACTACTAAGGGGCACCCCTAATACGGTTGGGTTAAAACTATTTATTCCTCGGAGATCCCTTTAAATCCCCCTTAAGAAGGGGGACTTTGAGTAAGTTCTT
>NZ_JAUBOJ010000569.1:0-3273 GCF_036700185.1 Microcoleus sp. BM001215392
GGGACTTCATGCCTCCCACGTCATGTCATAGATGACTATACTTTTACAAGCTATTTTTCAAGTCGGTCAACTCTAATTAACCAATACCACAAATCGGTTGTTTTTGTTTTAAAAGATAGCTGGAAGTGGTAAAAAAATGTTTTTGAGACATCTGTATTACTAGCGAGCTAAACACTAACATGATTTATCCCACTCCCGATCCGATGCCCGGCCCGCAAATTCCCGGTACTGAACCGGGGCTGCCGGAGATTCCTGCATCGCCACCTGTGCCGGGGCCCGTACCGGAACCGATTCCTGGCCTGGTACCGGAACCGGTACCTGCGCCAATTCCGCAGCCAATTCCTGAACCGGTGCCGGAAACTGTACCTTCTCCGATTCCTCAAACAGTTCCCGGGCCAATTCCTCAGACAATCCCTGAACCAATCTAAATTATGTTTTAGTGCTTCGGGAAGTTTAACAGAATTTGTGAGGTCGATCGCCCAAACCGAGTTTCTGCCCCAGTACCCAATTTTTGGATAAATAAGGGACAGGGACAGGTTTTGGGCGATCGTTTTTTTGTGTGACAAGTTGTGAACCGTTGAGCCATCTACCTCAAGTTAGATATTTAGCCGAACACAGGCTGGAGATTTGAGGTGACTTGTCCGATATATTGCTGATACTTATGATATTTTGAAACAGTGATATTTCTAAATAGCTATGCTTACCGCCGGAATTGTCGGACTGCCTAATGTTGGCAAATCTACTCTGTTTAATGCTTTGGTGGCTAATGCCAAGGCGACTGCTGCTAATTTTCCTTTTTGTACGATCGAGCCAAATACGGGTATCGTGGCAGTACCCGACGAACGGTTGAAGGTGCTGAGCAATATTGGCAATTCTGCGCAAACTGTGCCGACGCGGATGGAGTTTGTCGATATTGCAGGTTTGGTGAAGGGTGCGAGTCAGGGGGAAGGGCTGGGAAATCAGTTTTTGTCTCACATTCGGGCTGTAGATGCGATCGTCCACGTTGTCCGCTGTTTTGACAATGATGATATCATTCACGTTTCCGGTTCGGTCGATCCCCAGCGAGATATCGACATTATCAATCTCGAATTAATTTTAGCAGATTTAGCTCAAATTGAACGCCGGCTCGATCGCACTCGCAAACAAGCCCGCAACAACAAGGAAGCTCAAGCAGAAGTAAACGTGCTGGAAAAGTTGGTTGTGGTTTTGAATGCCGAAAAACCAGTACGTCAGTGCAGTTTAACCGACGAAGAAGCAGAATTAGTTAAAGGTTTAGAATTGTTAACAAACAAGCCGATTATCTATGCGGCGAACGTGTCTGAAGACGATTTGGGAACGGGAAATAGCTATGTCGAACAAGTGCGAAAAATAGCAGAAGCAGAAAATGCTAAGGTTGTCATAGTTTCGGCGCAAGTTGAGTCAGAATTGGTGGAGTTGCCAGAGGAAGAACGGGCGGATTTCCTCGAATCTCTGGGGGTAACAGAAGGTGGCTTAAAATCTTTGATTCGAGCAACCTACGAATTATTGGGTTTGCGGACTTATTTCACTAGCGGGCCGAAGGAAACTCGCGCTTGGACAATTATCGCGGGAATGTTAGCGCCGCAAGCTGCGGGGGTGATTCACTCTGATTTCGAGCGGGGTTTCATCCGGGCCGAAACTGTAGCTTATGAAGATTTAGTGGCGACGGGCGCAATGAATGCAGCTAAGGAAAAAGGCTTAGTTCGCAGTGAAGGAAAAGAGTATGTTGTACAAGAGGGGGATGTGTTGTTGTTCCGATTTAATGTTTAGCCTTTTAAGGAGATAAGCAAATGGATATTGTTTCACTGGCAATTGCTTGGTTGGTAACATCTGTGAGCTTTTTTATTATTTCCAAGCTGCCCATAGGCGTGGATATTGACACTTTTGGAAAAGCGATGATGTCGGCTGCGGTGTTTGGATTGCTGAATGCTTTAGTGCGGCCGATTTTTATGTTGTTTACTTTTCCAGCTTTGTTGCTAACTTTTGGTTTGTTTATGATTGTTATCAACGCTGCTATCTTTGGATTGGCGGCTTGGCTAGTCGATGGATTTCGCTTGCGCTGGGGAATTTGGAGCGCTTTGCTGGGTGCTATAACCCTCGGTTTTATTAACTCTTTGCTCTATCAAGTGTTGAGTACGCTGCCTAGAGTAAGGTAGAGAAAGTTCAGTTGACAGTTGACAGTTGACAGTTGACAGTTGACAGCAATCTCTACTTAAAAGGAAGAGCAGCGGACAAAAATCAAGGGGGCGGGTCGATCTATTTTGTGAATTGTGGCAAAGTATTTGGGGTAAAACCCGCCTCTACTGCACATATTTTGAGTAAAAATTGCTTCTAATGTATTTGCTTGTTGGGATTTGGAGCGATTTAATTATCAGTCTTCGCAATAGTCGAGAATTTTTTCTGGAACTAGGCGCAATTCTCCCGAGCGAAATCGGTCAACAGGCATCCAAAATGCGGTACATTTCAAGTTACCGTCTACAAAATCTAAACTTGCCAATTCATAGAATTTGGAGTCAACAAAATCGCACTGGTAGAGTTGTATTAATTCGTGTCCGGCTTGGCCATTAAAAATAAAGAAGCTTTCCAAACAAGCTAAATATTTGATATTTGTTAACTCGGCTTGAATTTCTTCTTTAAATTCTCTTTTCAAAGTGTCGAGGCTGTGTTCTCCGAATTCTACACCTCCACCCAGAACTCGATACAATGTGTCTTGTTTTACCGGATCTTTGAATTGGGAAACGAAAATGCGATCCTCTTCGTTGGCGTAGCCCCCGTAGGGGCGGGCTTCGCTAACGCCCGATCGAATTAATCCTAAAACAATTACACGAATTTTAGGTGATTGTTGCATAATTATACCATTTTACAAAAATCCTGGAACAGTATTTGTAGGGTGCGTCGAAGAAAGAAAATCTCTAAATTTAATCGAAAATCTCATAGCGACGCACCTTACACATTCGGTATGCGAAACAACTCGGACGTTCACTCGCGCCCTGTTTGTCAGGTGGGTATCTATGAGATTGTTCCTCTTTCTTGAGGATTGTCGGTGGCGATGCACCCTACGCGGTTTCATCTTCTTTGCATCAAAGATTTATAGCCTTTCTCCTGACGGTGAGGTATATCTGGTAATGGGTAATGGGTAATGGGTAATTGGCTGCTCTTGCTTATTGTTTGATTTTTCCATCTAACTAATCACCAATGACCAATAGACTTGAATTGCATAAGTCTTTGATTGATACAGAAACCGCAGATGTCAGA
>NZ_JAUBOJ010000570.1:0-3266 GCF_036700185.1 Microcoleus sp. BM001215392
CAGTTGACAGTTGACAGTTGACAGTTGACAGTTGACAGTTGGCAGTTGGCAGTTGTTATTTTTGAATATCTCCCAATAATCAGTAACTAATGACTAATGACTAATGACTAACGACTAATGACTAATTAACAAATCGGCCGCTGTCCGGGTTTTACGGCGTGAATGTACTCGCTGCCGGATGTCGGCCATCCCCGCTTGTAATAGGCTTCCTCCGGCTTCCCCCAGCCCAACTGCAACAAAATTTCGAGAAAATCCAACTTTTCCCATTTGGAGATACTCGCCCATTCTGTGCGCTGGGTTAAAGCCTCTACATCCACTGAATCGATCGATCGAAAATCCTTGCCGCTGTTAATACTTAAATACAAATCCATCCCAACAGTTACCTGCTGCCAAAATTCCAACATCGAAATCTTAGCGGTCTTCAGCGTCATTAAATCTACAGGTAGAGCGATTAATTCGTCATCTACTGTGGGGTAGCGCAGAACATTGCCTTTAACCGCCATTTCCCGCCAGACAATCCCAGAAACTTGATGTTCCCGCTGGTATTCGTGCACGGCAGCCTTAAAATTTTGATAAGCAGTGAACTTTTGAACACCCTCAGATTTGAGAAAGCGATCGATCACCGGGTTACCTGTACCAGGAGTTTCAGTCAAACTCAGGCGCCGTCCGTACAAACAGGCTTGGCGCTCTTCTTCGAGGATTTTAATGAGTTGGGCCGTGCTGTAGACCTTGGACATCTTTATTCAGGAAAAATCAATAAATTTGCTGGTCTGGCTGGTTTGGTCGGCTAATTTTTACTAAAAATTATTTATTTTTTGAGCAATATCCCTTTTGCCGTTATTCTAACTTTTCTTGGTGCTGAGTTCTAGTTTGACAGTTTACAGGAGTTGGGTCTAGAAATCCCGAAAGCAAGAAACAAAAAAGCCCTTAACAGGATACTGAATCGCGAGTTTCGCTGTTGGCTGCACGGGGAGGTACCGACACAGCCAAAAACAAAGCCCCCTCAAAGGAGGGGGCAAAACTGAGTCAGAAGTTTATGAGTTATATTTAGGGGGTCGAACTAAGAACCCGAAAAAAAAGCAGCATTCGCACTTGCTGTCAACTACCAAAATTCAAATTTTCAGTCTCAAACCTTAGTAGCGTCGTGAAGAGCGATTGTTGTCGCCCCAGCCACCGCCGCCCGAGGAGCGTTTGTTGTTGTTGTTTTCGCGAGGTTTGGCTTTGTTGACTTTCAAGTCGCGGCCCATCCACTCAGCACCGTCTAGAGCTGCTATGGCTGCGGCTTCTTCTGCTTCGCTTGCCATTTCCACAAAAGCAAATCCCCGCATCCTGCCTGTTTCCCGGTCTACTGGCACTTGGACGCGGCTGACACTACCGTACTCGGCAAATACTTGGCTGAGGTCGTCTGATGTGACCTCATAAGAAAGATTACCCACGTAAATCGACATAAAATCTCCAGAATCATTAAGGTGCAGAGACTTAGATTCGGAGAGACGCTTGTAAATAAACACCAACAAACTACGCAACCGAATTTAATTCTTGAAGAACTACTATAACATGAAGCCACCAGAATCAGCAATTGGCTGTAAGATTTTTCTGTTTTGGGGGTATTAGGTCAATCTCCCAGAAAAAGTATTCGTGATAACTGACATTTTGGACTGTTGGAGTTATCATTTTAGTCTCTTTGTTGCCGGATGGAGCTGAATCCTTACGATTTTTCGTTGCTGTTAGTTTGTGGATTGAGTTTTATTGAGAATTTTGCTGGAGATAATTTATAAGTCAATACGCTATGCTTAAGATTGTCGAGCATTAAAACAATGTGAAGAAGATATAGGGGGATTGCTCGCGCCGCGCGATCCGATCGCCCTGTGAGACAAAAAACGTGAACCCAAGCGTATTGATTTATCGCTCACACCGCGCTTTTTTATAACTGACTGGGCATTTTGCAAGTAGCACCAGAGAGCGAGATGTTCACTCGGATTCAGCTTCCAAGTCAATGTCCAATCTCTCATATTTTGTTTTCCACCGCATCGAATTTAGCACCCTGCAATAGCAACCCAAAAAAACTTTTCAAAAGAGCTTTTAGAAATATCTACGCGCATTTTTTTACCCCAAGTATAGACATCAAAGCTAACGCGAGATCGATCGCCCTTTCTGGAACTGTCTTCTACAATTGCGATATTGCCCAACAGCGCCACCCAGTGACTGGGATAAGGAATCAGCGGCGGTTTGTTTCCCAGCATTCCTTCAGCAGTAACCAAAGCAAAAGCAAATCCCCCAGCTTTTATCGCCTCACCGGCAGCGCGCAGGGCTGGAATATCGCCGCCCAAATAAGCGTAGTGAGATTTTACATCCCGTCCGCCCAAAATTTCTCGCGCCCAGCCGGCGATTTCCCAAGATTTGGTCATGCCGCTGATGTTGCGGATAATATCTGGGGCGCTTGCTTCTATAGGAAATATCAAATTTTCTGATTCGCGCAGGGCTGATAAAACCATCCAATCTACTTGAGGCATCCGTAAATTACCTTTGCTTTGCCGCAGCGTCATTGAGGGAGAAATCGATCGCATGGATTGAGTGCGGAAACTGCCTGTTTCCCAAAGATGGCGGCAGATTTCGATGTAGCGGAGGGGGCGGCGCGTCAAGAGTGCAAAAGTGACGGCTGCGGGGCCGCAAAAAGGTTGTCCGCCTTGATTTACTTGGAAAGGATCGTGGATGCGCGATCGCATTTCGGCGATGATTTGGGTTTTGTTTAAGGCGGGCCAAAAGCTGGGCAAATTCGATCGTTCAAATTCTAAAATTGCCTCCTCTGCTTGCTGTTGGGAAATGAAACTCGTAACTGCGCTCGAATTGTCTGGTGTCATTTTGGTGATAATTGATTGCTTTGGCGATCGCGATCGGGATAGAGTAATATTTTTAGATTGTTGAATTAGATTTTTTTGTGTACCGCAGAGGGCGCAGAGAACGCAGAGAAAGAGAGCAGAAGAGATATCTCGATAAATTAATTCTTTTTTTATTGCTTTTTCTTTCTTTTGGGAGCATCTTATTTTCGCAAAAAGCATTTTGTTTTACAGTGCGAACTCTCCACAGCACTACAAATACAAAACCCAGATGCACCGCCTGCTTCCTGATGGCTAATGACGTTGGACGTTCGCTCGGGGGGACAGCACGGCAGGACTACTGACTAACTGACTACTGACGGCAGGACTACTGACTACTGTCAACTGTCAACTGTCAACTGTCAACTGTCAACTGTCAACTGTCAACTG
>NZ_JAUBOJ010000571.1:0-3236 GCF_036700185.1 Microcoleus sp. BM001215392
CTCCTACAGGCACTAGGCTCTTTGCAACGGCGATCGTTGATTGAAAAAAACAACGCTCGATTTACTCAACAACCTGTAGTCATGGAGTACGCGATCGCTCGATTAATTGAGCATATTTGTGAAGAAATCATTGGGTTAAAATTTGAGTTTTTAAACATTGAAAATTGTAATAAAGTTGCTAACTTTAAACCCGATCGCCTTCAACTTTTTAGGAGTCACGCTCTGGTTAAAACTCAACCCAAACAATATGTGATTGAGACTCAAATCCGCCTCATTCTTCAACCAGTTATTGAGAGATTAATTACGAGTCTTGGCGACTCAAAAACTCTAGAAAATTGTCTAGATCGAATTCTTGAGATGCTGCGAGGGAAACCGCCCCTAAAGATTGGATATGCAAGTGGAAATATTATCAATCTACTTCGCCAATTACAGGTAGATCTAAGCGGTTATGACTTTTCAAATCTAACGGTTTCGCAAGCCAACCTCCAGGGGATAAACTTGCACAATGTCAATTTTGCCAATTCTGACCTGCGTCAATCGGTTTTTTCTGACATATTGGGTGCTGTTACGTCACTAGCACTGGCACCAAATGGCAAATGTGTGGCGACGGCCGATCTACACAATAATATTCACCTGTGGGACGTGCAAAAAGGCAAACAACTTTTGACCTTTCAGGGACACGCCCACTGGGTAAAATCAGTTGCTTGGAGTCCAGATAGTCAAACCCTAGCGAGTGGTAGTTATGACCACACGGTGAAGCTTTGGGATGTTCGTACTGGCATCTGTGTAAAAACTTATACCGGACATAATAATATAGTCCACTCAGTCGCCTTCAGTCCGGATGGTCAAATTTTAGCGAGTGGTAGTGCTGATAACACGGTAAAGTTTTGGGATGTTACGACTGATAGTTGCGTTATAACGTTCACCGGACATACGAATGAAATCTATTCAGTCGCCTTTAATCGGGATGGTCAAATTTTAGCGAGTGCTAGTGCTGACAGCACGGTAAAGTTTTGGGATGTACGCAAGGGCAAGTGCTTTAAGACGTTGTACGGACATACGAATTCGGTCTATGCAGTCGCCTTCAGTCCTCAAGGTAATACCCTAGCGAGTGGCAGTGCTGACTGCACAGTCAGGCTTTGGGATATCCGTGATGGTGAGTGCGTTAAAACTTGCACGGGACATAGCAGTGTAGTTGCATCAATCGCCTTTAGTCCCAATGGTCAAACCGTAGTGAGCGGTAGTTATGACAAAACGGTGAAGTTGTGGGATGTTAGCACGGGTAGCTGTGTCAGAACCTTCATCGGACATAGCGATCGCGTAGAGTCCGTTACCTATGCGCGTAGCGCAGGCTACGCCAACAGTTCAGATGGTCAAATAGTAGTGAGTGGTAGTTTTGACAATACAATTCGGTTTTGGGATTGTCAAACAGGTAAATGTTTCAAAACTCGCACCGGATATAACAGTTGTGTATTAGCAGTTCCTTTTAGTCCCTGCGGTAAGCTCTTAGCTAGTGGCAACACTGACACTAAACTGAGGCTGTGGGATGTCAATACTGGCAGTTGCGTGAGAACGTTCACAGGACATACTCAACCAGTCATAGGAGTCGCATTTAGTCCCGATGGTAAAACAATCGCTAGTGGGGGTGCTGACAAAACGCTGAAGTTATGGAGTGTCAATACGGGCAAGTGCATAAAAACGTTCGCGGGACATACTGATTGGGTATATGGAGTTGCCTTTAGTCCAGATGGCAAAACTTTAGCCAGTAGCGGTTGGGACCAGAGCATCAGGTTCTGGGATTGTCAAACGGGTCAATGTTTCCGAACTTGTACCGAACCTAGCAATTCCATATTTTTCCTCTCTATGTTTTTCGTCACTTTCAGTCCCAGCGGTAAAAGCCTAGCCAGTAGCAGTTTTGACTGTGTAAAACTATGGGATGTCAGCACTGGTAGTTGCTTAAAAACCTTCACTGGACATACAAATGAAGTACTTTGGGTTGCCTTTAGTCCGGATGGTCAAATCATAGCTAGTGCTAGTACCGATCGAACGTTGAAGTTGTGGGATGTCAATACGGGTAACTGCATCAAAACATTGACTGGACATACCAATTGGGTATGGTCAGTTGCCTTTAGCCCAGACGGAAAAACCTTGGTTAGTGGTAGTTGCGATCGAACGGTGAGGCTGTGGGATGTCAGCACTGGAAGATGTATCAGAACTCTCACCGGACATACCCGTGAAATCTACGCAGTCAGTTTTAGTCCGGATGGTCAAACTGTAGCAAGTGGCTGTGCGGATGAAACGGCAAGGCTGTGGGATGTCAATACGGGTGAGTGCCTAAAAATACTGAAACCACCCCGACTCTACGAAGGTATGAACATCACTGGGATTACAGGTTTAACTGAAGCACAAAAAGCCACGCTCAAAGCTCTCGGCGCGATCGCTCGTGGCGAATGAGCCGAATCTGGGCAACAAATTATTAATTTTTCAAACCCAAGCCACAACTTACAGCACCCTGGGTACTTCCCAGCTTAGCCGATCGTTACAAGGCGGCGAATTTCGTCAGTTTTAAAGCCAATTGCCATCGGGCGACGCACTCCCGGTAGCACCTGCACGTCGTACAATTCCTCTACCACTCCTTCAATCCGCAACGAGTGGACGATATCCCCGCTTCTGAGGTCAATCACCACTAATCCGCAGCGGGGTTCGGCATCTTTGGCACGCAGGTTGTCATCTAAGGACAAGCCAGAAAACGTCTTGTTATGCCGGGGTTTGGATAGCCCGACGATCGCAAAGTCACCGCTGAAGGCACAGCCGCGCATATAGCCAGGGCAGAAAGCTACTGGCTCAAAGACACCCCGTTCGATGTCTGCAAAGCCAAATTCTCCAGTACCGGAGTTGAGCAACCACAGCTTATCCCTGTACCAGCGGGGGGAGTGGGGCATGGAAAGTCCGCTCAGAATTATCTCATTGCTGCTGATATCAATAACGCAGCCGCCATCGCGCCTTCTATCCCGCCAACCGTCCGCCACATCACTCTGGCTGACTGCTGTCACGTAACGGGGTAGCCCGTCTCGCATTGCCAAGCCGTTCAGGTGACAGCGGTCTTCTGCCGCTAGTTTGGAGATGAAGGGGGGTTGCCACAGGGGGATGAAGCTGTACTTTTCACTGACTGTGGCGAGACAGCTAAATAGGGTATTGACGAAGATGACCCCCCCTAACCCCCCCTTAGTAAGGGG
>NZ_JAUBOJ010000572.1:0-3229 GCF_036700185.1 Microcoleus sp. BM001215392
AATATCGCTAGTCGATCGCGCGTTAGCGTTAGCGAAGCGATCCGAAGGAAAGCCCGCCCGGGGGCTACGCCAACGAAGAGGATCGCCTATTGTGGCTTAGAATTTACCACGCTCGCCTGTTTTTGTAACTCATTCTTTTCTATATCTTAAGAATTCTAAATTCTGTCCCGGTCGCCTTGGGCAATTAATTGTGAAATCACCGCTAGTCAATGACTGATGGCTGATGATTTTAATTTTTTCAAACTGCTATAATAAACACAGATTTTTGTCAAATTATCGTTAGTTAAATTAGTCTCAAGTAATTATCAAAAACTTCTGCAAAAGCTCGATCGGCTTTTATGTCATAGAAATAGCTGATTTATCTAAGGGTAAATAGCTACATATTCAGAAACCCGATTTATCAAATAAACCGGGTTTCTAATGACAGTTGGCAGTTGGCAGTTGACAGTTGGCAGTTGGCAGTTGTAGGGGCGGTGGATGGTGCGGGCGGGCCCTCTTTGTTGACAGTTGGGAGCATCTCATTTTTGTAAAAAGCATTTTTTCTTATAGTGCGAGCGTCCCCGCTCGCGTATTATACAATAGGCGAGCGGGGACGCTCGCACTAATGCAAAACTAAGATGCTCCCTGACAGTTAACAGTTGACAGTTGACCTATGACAGTTGTAGGGGCGGTGGATGGTGCGGGCCCGCCCTCTTAGTTGACAGTTGACAGTTAACTGTTAACTAATAACTAATGACTACTGCCCACTGACTGCTGACCACTGACTAATGACAACTGTCAACTGACTAATCGCTACCGACGCACTTGGTAGTGAGCAATTCCACCGCATCCGAAATAAAACACGCTCCGCCAAACTTATTTAGCACCGGTCTAATATTTTCTGCAACTGCCGATATTTGATCGGGTTCGCAGAAAGCCAGCACATAAATATTATCCAGCATACTCATGGCTAAATCGTGCGATTTACGTCCCCTCGTGCTTTTGCCGGCGACACCGCGAATCACCGAATAACCCGGGACGCCAGCTTTGTCTAAACCGTCTAAAATCTTTGGGAGCTCCACCGAGTTCGCAAAAATTTCTATCCTTTTAACTGCGTCCATAAGTTCACATCCAAAACATATTGATTGCGTATAAATACATGGGAATGCCTACAACGATGTTAAACGGAAACGTCACTGCTAAGGCTGTTGAAATGTAAAGGCTGGGGTTAGCTTCGGGAACTGTCAGCCGCATTGCTGCTGGTACTGCTATATAAGAAGCACTCGCACACAATACCGAAAATAACAGGCTATCTCCCTGCGGCATTCCGATTAATTTTGCTATCACTAAACCAATTGCTGCATTAACTATAGGAATTAGGATTGCAAAGGCGATCAAGAAAATTCCTGTTTCTTGCAAATCTTTAATTCTGCTAGCAGCAACCAGACCCATGTCTAGCAAGAAAAAAGTCAGAACGCCGTAAAACAAATCTTGAGTAAACGGACTCATAACTTCCCAACCGTGTTCTCCTGTGAGTAGACCCATAATTAGGCTACCTATTAATAGAAAAACTGAACTGTTGAGGAAGGCTTCTTGCAGCACTTCTGGCCAAACTATTTCGCGTTTTCCTTCTTCTCCACCGAATACGCTGACGAGAATTAGACCGACGATAATTGCTGGTGATTCCATTAATGCTAGGGCTGCTACCATGTAACCATCAAAGTCGATTCCTAGTTCTTTGAGGAAGGAAGTTGCGGTGATAAAGGTGACGGCGCTGATCGAACCGTAGGTGGCTGCGATCGCCGCGGCATTGTAGGAGTCGAGTTTGATCTTCAGTATGAAGAAAGTATAAACTGGCACTAGCGCTGACATCAACATCGCTGCCACAATTGTCAGGGCGACTTGCTGGTTGATTCCGCTTCGGGACAGCTCGACGCCGCCTTTAAATCCGATCGCAAACAGCAGGTACAGCGAAAACAGTTTCGGGATGGGCGCAGGAATTTCTAAGTCAGATTTTAGGAAAATCGCCAGCATTCCCATGAAAAATGCTAATACTGGTGGATTTAAGATATTTGACGCTACGAGGCTTAAATCCACGATCGTTCACTCCCATTTCTGATTTTTTTAATATTACTTCACAAATAATTGTTACACGAGAATGGATCAATGGCGCGATCGAACTCTGGGAAGGGCGATATATATTCCTAAAGACGGTTGCAGGCGCGCCGCGCGCACCCGCTCAGCGAGTAAGGTGTGCGCAGCGCAGCCCGCAGCCTAAGTATTTTTCCCTAACTAAGCGACTGCTAAATAAGACTCTAGAGCTTCGGAACCGCCGATCAACTTGCCGTCGATAAACACTTGCGGCACGGTTGTCGCGCCAGTCACCGCCCGGAGCGATCGGGTTGTGACATCTCGGCCCAAAACGATTTCTTCATAATCCAAGCCCTTTTCAGTCAGCATAGCCTTCGCCTTAGCGCAGAAAGGACAGCCCATTTTTGTAAACAGCGAAACTACCTTCGGCTTAGCTGCTGCGGAGTTGATGTAGTTGAGCATCGTCTCCGCATCGGACACTTTGAAAGGGTCGCCCGGTTCCTCAGGCTCAATAAACATTTTTTCAACCAAGCCATCTTTGACCACCATCGAATAGCGCCAAGACCGCTTCCCAAAGCCTAAATCTGTTTTGTCTACCAGCATTCCCATGCCTTGAGTAAACTCACCGTTACCGTCGGGAATTAAGGTCACATTATCTGATTCTTGGTCTTTTGCCCACTCGTTCATCACAAAAGTGTCGTTGACGGAAATACAAACGATTTCATCTACGCCATTTTCTTTGAAAACTTTCGCCAATTCGTTGTAACCCGGGAGGTGCGTTGACGAACAAGTCGGAGTGAATGCTCCCGGCAGAGAAAAGACTGCTACAGTTTTGCCTGCAAACAAATCATCGGTGGTGACATCCACCCACTCGTTGTCCTTGCGAGTGCGAAACGTGACTTTGGGTACTCTTTGACCTTCGTGGTTCGTCAGCATGGTTGTGAATCCTTGGGTACTTGGGATAAATTTTGTTGCTTGCTATAGCGTACTCATAACGAGTCCGACTTGTCAAGGGGCAGCGGGTTTTTTCTTGGGACTGCTGGGGGCGCGCGAGTCAGTTGCTCGTCTTTGCGACAGCTTGGCGAGCAGATTTATACCAATTTTTAACGAAATAACAGTATTCTTGTCCCCCCCCCTTAGCAAGGGGGGGCTAGGGGGG
>NZ_JAUBOJ010000573.1:0-3212 GCF_036700185.1 Microcoleus sp. BM001215392
ACTGCGGTCATGCTTCGCCCCTACAAACATATTTGCCTTGCGCCAGATGCACCCAAAGAATATGTATTGTCAAAACAACTACTACGATCGGGAACAGCTATCGGTGCATTAGTTAGAGAAGCAGAACAAGCCGAAAGCAAAGCCGATTTTATTCATAAACTAGCGATAGCCCTCAAAGAAGCCCACGAAACTGAATACTGGATATTGCTACTTCGAGAAACCGATTATCTCACCCCAAAAGAAAGCGAATCAATCTTAAACGACCTAAAAGAACTCCTAAAACTACTAACCAGCATCATCAAAACAACCAAACACAAACTCAATCACAGTTGACAGCGAGCAGAGGGACAGTGGAGATTTACCGAAAAATGTCCTGCCCTGTCAATCATCAACTGTCAATTATCAACTGTCAATTATCAACTGTCACCAGATCTCATGCAAAAATGCAATCGTCACCATACGACAATTGCATAAAAATTAACTTTTTGTATCCATACATACAAAAGTTTACAACAAATTCTTATATTAATAAAGCCAACGACTGATAAACGGGATAAAAGAGATTCTAATGACAGCCAAAAAAAACCTGATTGTAATCGGCAATGGTATGGTAGGTCACAAGTTCCTAGAGTTAATGGTGAGCTCGGATGCTGCCAAAAACTGGAATTTAATTACTTTTTGTGAAGAGCAGCGCGTTGCTTACGATCGCGTAAACCTCAGCGGATTTTTCTCTGGGAAAACAGCGGGAGATTTATCCCTAGTTGCACCAGGATTTTATCAAGAAAATGACATTGAAATTCATATCGGTGACAAAGCAGTCGCTATAAATCGGGAACAAAAAACAGTCTCTTCAGCCAACGGTTTAGAAGTTCCCTACGACAAACTTGTGCTCGCTACGGGTTCTTATCCATTCGTACCGCCCATTAAAGGCAAAGACGCGGCTGGAACTTTTGTTTACCGCACAATTGATGACTTGGAGGCGATGTCAGATTATGCTAAAAATTGCCAAGTTGGTGTAGTAATTGGCGGCGGTTTGTTGGGTTTAGAATGCGCGAATGCTTTGCAAAATATGGGCTTAAAAACTCATGTGGTTGAGTTTGCGTCGCGGCTGATGCCCGTGCAAGTTGACGAGGTTGGTGGTGCGATTCTCCGTAACAAAATTGAGGAGTTGGGAGTTTCGGTTCACACCAGCAAATCTACCACCGAAATTGTCAGCGAAGATGGCAAAGTTACTAAAATGCTGTTTGCTGATGGTTCGGAATTGGCAACGGATATGATTGTGTTTTCTGCTGGGATTCGCCCCCGGGACGAAATTGCCCGAGGTTGCGGGATTGCGGTGGGAGAACGCGGCGGTATTATGATTAATGATAGCTGCCAAACTTCGGATTCTGATATTTATGCGATCGGCGAATGCGCGCTTTATGACAATCGCATCTACGGTTTGGTTGCGCCGGGCTATACGATGGCTGGCGTTGCAGCAGATATTTTGAGCAGCGCTGCGGATGACGGGCAAGATGCCCGTCCTACTAGCACTTTTACTGGTGCGGATATGTCCACAAAACTCAAACTTTTGGGAGTGGATGTGGCAAGTTTTGGTGATGCTTTTGCCAAGTCTGCCGGTGCTAAAGAGATTGTTGTTGCTGACAATTTCCAAGGCACTTACAAGAAATTAGTTTTAAATCAAGATGGTAGCCGAATTTTAGGCGGTATTCTCGTCGGAGATGCTTCTGCTTACGGCACTTTGCTGCAATTCATGCAAAATGATATTGCTTTGCCGCCACATCCTGAAGATTTGTTGATGCCACCGCGCGAAGGCGGAGCACCTGCTGGTTTTGGTGTGGAGAATCTGCCGGATTCTGCTCAAATTTGTTCTTGCAATAATGTCAGTAAAGGGCAGATTTGTGAGGCGATTCGCGATCGCAATTTAACTGATGTCGGCAGTGTCAAGAAATGCACTCAAGCTGGTACGGGCTGTGGCGGTTGCGTGCCTTTGGTGACGGACATCTTTAAGGCCCAGATGAAGAAAGCCGGGTTTGTGGTGAAGAATCACCTCTGCGAACATTTTGAGTATTCCCGTCAAGAATTGTACCATTTGGTGCGCTCTCAAGAGCTGAAAAGCTTTGATGAGACGATCGCCAAACACGGCAAAGGGCGCGGCTGCGAAATTTGCAAGCCTGCTGTTGCTTCGATGCTGGCTTCTACTTGGAACGACCACATTCTAGAAAAGTCTCACGTTGGTTTGCAAGATACCAACGATTACTATTTGGCAAACATTCAGCGCGACGGTACTTATTCGGTGATACCGCGAATCCCGGGTGGAGAAATTACGCCGGAGAGGTTGATTGCTTTGGGAGAAGTTGCCAGGGATTTTGGACTTTATACTAAGATTACTGGCGGACAGCGGATCGATTTGCTTGGTGCTCGGGTGGATCAGTTGCCGCATATTTGGCACCGCTTGATTGATGCGGGATTTGAGTCTGGCCACGCTTACGGTAAGGCTTTGCGGACTGTCAAATCTTGTGTTGGTAGCACTTGGTGCCGCTTTGGGGTGCAGGATTCTACGAGTTTGGCGATCGAGGTTGAGTTGCGCTATCGCGGTTTGCGATCGCCCCACAAGCTTAAGTCTGCTGTCTCTGGCTGTACTCGCGAATGCGCGGAAGCTCAAAGCAAGGATTTTGGGATTATTGCTACTGAGAATGGTTGGAATTTGTACGTGTGCGGCAACGGCGGGATTAAGCCGCAGCACGCGGTTTTGCTGGCGTCTGATATCGACAAGGAAACTTTGATCAAGTATATCGATCGCTTTTTGGTCTTCTACATTCGCACGGCGGATCGTTTGGAACGTACCGCTACTTGGTTGAACAAGCTTGAGGGCGGAATTGAATACTTGAAGCAGGTGGTAATTGAAGATTCTCTGGGTATTTGTGCTGAACTAGAAGCGCAGATGGAACATTTGGTGAATACTTATCAATGCGAGTGGAAAACGACGATTGAAGACCCGCAAAAGGTGCAGCGATTCCAGCATTTTGTGAATTCCGATTTGCCAGATCCGAGTATTGTTCGCGTTGAGGAACGGGGACAAACTCGCCCTGCTTACGAGCATGAAAAGGCTCTGGCTGGAGTTTCGGAATAATTCAAAGCGTGTCAACTTGAACTTAGGGTGCATCTGGCGCAAGGCAAATATATCCGTAGGGGCGAAGCATGACCGCAGT
>NZ_JAUBOJ010000574.1:0-3124 GCF_036700185.1 Microcoleus sp. BM001215392
TAATAACTTATATGCGGTCATGCTTCTTCAGGCTTCAAAAACCAGATGCACCCGAAGGACTGAAGTCCGAACGATCGAACCTAATTTTATTGTTACTGTTCAAGCAGATACAATATTTCGCTTAAAAATCCCCGTAACTACTAATAGCAGTTTGCAACCTGGCGATCGCCTCATCAACCGAAATCGCCCCCAACTCCCCAGAAGCACGAGTCCGAATATTCAAACTATTCGCCTCAACCTCCTTAGCACCCACAACACACATCACCGGAATTTTATCCTTCTCAGCATTGCGAATCAACTTGCCCAAACGTTCGCTACTCTCAACTTCCGCCCGAATATTCAGCGCCTTCATCCTCGCCTCGACTTCCTTAGCAAACGGCAAAAACTCCTCGCTGACAGGCAACAACCGCACCTGAATCGGCGCTAACCAGATCGGGAAATCCCCCGCGTACTGTTCGATCAAAATCCCAATTAAACGCTCCAAAGAACCGAAAGGAGCGCGGTGAATCATTACTGGACGCTGGCGACTGCCGTCTTCAGCAACGTATTGCAAATCAAAACGTTCTGGCAAATTGTAATCTACCTGAACAGTTCCTAATTGCCATTCTCTATCCAACACATCTTGGAAAATGAAATCGAGTTTTGGCCCGTAAAATGCCGCTTCTCCAATTCCCTCAAAATAATTCATGCCCAAGGTTTCCACCGCGCGGCGGATGGCACCTTGCGCTTTTTCCCAAGCTTCATCGGAACCGATGTATTTCTCTAAATTTTCTGGATCGCGGAAACTCAAACGCGCCTTAAAGTTTTTAAGTTGCAGACTTTTGAATACTGACAGAATTAAATCCACCACACTCAAGAATTCAGCATCCAACTGTTCCGGCGTGACAAATAAGTGGGAATCATCCACCGTAAAGCCGCGCACTCTGGTTAAACCGCCCAATTCTCCCGATTGTTCGTAGCGGTAAACTGTGCCGAATTCCGCTAAGCGCATGGGCAATTCCCGATAGGAACGCAGTTCGCTTTTGTAAATTTGAATGTGAAAAGGACAGTTCATGGGTTTCATCACAAAACCCTGTTCGTTTGCTGCCGCTTCTGCATCTTCTGCCATCAGCGGAAACATATCTTCTTTGTATTTCTGCCAATGTCCAGAAATTTTGAACAAATCAACTCTGGCAATGTGCGGAGTCACTACTTGCAAATAGCCGCGTTTGATTTGTTCCTGTTTCAAGAAATCTTCTAAAATACTTCTCAAAATAGTGCCTTTGGGCGTCCACAAAGGCAAGCCTGGGCCTACTGCGTCGGCAAAGATAAACAAGCCTAATTCTTTGCCGAGTTTGCGGTGATCTCGCCTTAATGCTTCTTCTTTGCGGTGTTTGTAGGCTTCCAATTGTTCGGGAGTTTCCCAAGCTGTGCCGTAAATCCGCTGCAATTGAGCTTTGGTTTCGTCGCCGCGCCAGTATGCGCCCGCGAGACTCTCTAGCTCGATCGCCCTGCCATTGATTTCACTGGTATTATCCAAATGGGGCCCAGCGCACAAATCCCACCATTCGTCACCCAAATGGTAAAGAGTAATCGGTTCGATCAAACCTGCCAAAATTTCTAATTTGTAAGGTTCGTCGATCTCCTTGATGCGCCGTTCGGCTTCCTCGCGGCTGACTTCTTCCCGAGTTACAGGCAATTTACGGTTAATGATTTTGATCATTTCTTTCTTAATTGCCTTGAGATCCTTTTCAGTAAAAGGTTCTGGACAATCAAAATCGTAATAAAAACCATTTTCAATCCAAGGGCCGATGGTGACTTGGGCCTTGGGAAATAATTTCTGTACCGCCATCGCCATAACGTGAGATGTGGTGTGGCGAATTTTTTTTAGTTGTTCCGACTCACTGGTGCGGGGCAACTCTATCTTAACGGACTGTTCTGGAGCGTTCATGGATTCTGAGCTAGACATCGGCTGAATTTAGCGATTAATTTTACTCTAGTATAGTTAATCAGTGGTGAACCGAGGCAGCACCGGCGGTGGGATATACCCAGTCAAAGTTCGTGTAAGAACTAGCCACTTAATTCTTGAACCAATTCCTTAAACAACAGTTTGGTTGGTTTAGCAGCAATTCGCGATCGCACAAGCTCGATCGGGAGCATCTCAATTTTTGCAAAAAGCATTTATTTTTTTGTTGTAGTGCTGTCGGGAGCACAGCAAAGCTGTTAAAACCAAGCGAGCGGGGACAGCACTACAAAATCAAAACCCAGATCCTCCCGCTCGATCGACTCGCCGAAAAGCTTTTTGGGCATCAATGAGTTTCCCGAGCCGATCGCCAATATGGTTTTTGAAGCGGCAGCGCTGCGGTTCAATCCGAGTCAAAACCCACGGCCACAAAGCTTTCCGGCACAAGTCTGAGCCTCCGACAACTTTCGATTTTTTGCAAATCGCCGCTGCTTGCTTGCGAGTTTAGATAGTGCAGGTGTCGCTGCGATATCTGATGGTGCGGGTTTCAATCGAGTTGCCGATCGGCTTGGGAAAATAGTGGGGGAAAACTTTTTACTTGCTCAAGTTGTCGAGGTCGTAATTTGCCGGCCCACTGTAGCGCGCCACTGGCCCCGCTTCTGGGAAAATTGACACTCAAGCGGGAGTCAACGCCACGCTCGATTCTTGATTCAAAGAAGCGATTTGCTGATATATAGCCTTTCTCAGAAAGATTCGCGGACGCATGGGCATGGGGCATAGGGCATGGGGCATAGGGCATAGGGCATAAGATTAGCGGGCATACCTCACTTTTTTGAGAAAGGCTGTAGGATTTCTCCAGCATCACTAGAGATCGCTTCTCCACAAGCGTTTCCTAGATTAAATCTAGAGATTTCGGTCTGCCCGACCGTACCCAATCCTCGGCTTAAGATATTTCTAGCTGCGTTTTCATCTCTATCAAAACTACAACCACATTTACAAATGTGTGTTCTAGTAGATAGACTTTTCTTCACAATTATACCGCAGTTAGAGCATTCTTGGCTGGTATATGCTGGGTTGACCGCAACCGTTACTTTCTCAAATACTTTTAACAAACAACCAATCACCAATAACAAACAACCAATCACCAATAACAAACAACCAATCACCAATAACAAACAACCA
>NZ_JAUBOJ010000575.1:0-3123 GCF_036700185.1 Microcoleus sp. BM001215392
GCGACAAGGTAGCAATTGCAGCAGCCGCGAGTTTGCTGGAGACATCGTGGTGCTATCAAAAGGCTGGCGAAACAATTTTAATTCCGCTGGGAGTTGACGAATTTCTGCGCCGCTACGCCGTGGGAGAAAGATTTTTTATTAATGCTAACTTGAGATGCGCGCAACTGAGCAATATTTGCTTGGAAAACATCGATATGAGTTATGCTAAATTGACTTTGGCTGAGTTGAACGGCACTAATTTAAGCAAAGCCAATTTAACATTAGCAGAAATGCGATCGGCTAATTTGAGTGGGAGCAACTTGCACAAGTCGCAACTTGTTAAGGCGAATTTAGCGGGAGCAAATTTAAGCAATGCTAATCTCACAGGTGCTGATTTGAGTTATGCAGATTTAAGCAACGCTAACTTAAACGGTGCTGATTTGAGAGGTGCAAACTTAGCTAGAACAGACTTAAGAAAAACAAGCTTAGATGGGGCGATCGTTGAGTAAATATAGCAACCGCCAAGGCGATTAAGGCAGTAGGGGCTCTCGCATTCGGGCAGATAATTTATGGGTTTTACTTAAGGATTTTCTGCCCGAATGCGAGAGCCCTTACCCCAAAGTTATGCCTTAACCACCTTGGCGGTTGCCATATCGGGGCAATATCGGGGATGGCTTCTCCTGCCCGTCCCACCAAAGAACAGCCACAAATCGCCCCAAATTTCAGCTTTGGAAGCAGCATCTTTCAAATCGAGCGATCGCGCATTCATTCCCCATTTTCTACCGCGCCGAGAGCTATCAGCGTCCCTTTCTGTGCTTGGGTTAAACCTGTAACCCCAGTGATATTCATGCCTTCGTAGAGTTTGGCAGGTTTCAGTATTTTCAGGCACTCACCTGTGCTCACATCCCACAGCCTCACCGTTTCATCCGCACAGCCACTTGCCAGAATTTGATTATCTGGACTGAAAGCAACCGACCATATCTCATCAGTATGTCCGGTCAAAGTTTTCAAGCAATTACCAGTGCTAACATCCCATAGTTTCACCGTTCGATCGTAACCGCCACTCGCCAAAAGTCCTTGGTAAGGAGAGTTGCGAGATAGCAGGCTAAAAGCGATCGCACAGACTTGATTAGTATGTCCGGTAAAAATTTTCAGGCATTCGCCAGTGCTGACATCCCACAGCCTCACCGTATTGTCAGCACTGCCACTAACTAAAGTCTTCCCATCAGGGCTGAAAGCAACAGCATAAACCATATTACTATGTCCGGTGCAAATTTTGAGACATTGCCCAGTACAAAAATCCCACAGCCTTACCGTTCCGTCTAAACTACCACTAGCTAAGGTCTGACCGTCGCAGCTAAAATCGACTGAAAATACCCCATCATTATGTCCGGTCAAAATTTTCAGGCATTCACCCGTGTTCACATCCCAGCAGCGTAACGTTTGGTCGATACTGCCGCTGACCAAAGTTTTACCATCCCGACTCAAAGCAACTGAAAATACCCAATTAGTATGTCCGTGCCAAGTATTTAAACATTCACCCGTACTGACATCCCAGCGGCGTATTGAGGAGTCAAAACTACCACTCGCTAAGGTCTTACCATCGCAGCTAAAAGCGATTGAATATACTTGAGCAGAATGTCCGCGCCAAGTATTCAAGCATTCACCAGTGCTAACATCCCAAAGCCTCACCTTATGGTCACCACTAGCACTTGCTATGGTCTTACCTTGAGGACTAAAGGCAACCGAGTAAACCACATTACTGTAACCAGTAAAAGTTTTTAAGCAGCTACCTGTTTTCACATCCCATAACTTCACCATTTGGTCTATACTGCCACTGGCAATGATTTGACCATCCGAACTCAAAGCAACTGAAAGTACCCAATTAGTATGTCCGGTGCAAGTTCTCAGGCATCTGCCTGTTTCTACATCCCAAAGCCTGATCGAGAAGTCAAAACCGCTACTGGCTAAAGTTTTACCATCTGGACTGAATGCAACTGAAAATACTCCATTACTATGTCCGGTGAAAATTTTTAGGCAGCATCCAGTGCTGACATCCCACAGCCTCACAGTGCTGTCATTGCTGCTACTGGCTAACGTTCTACCGTCACAACTGAAAGCGACTGAAAATACTTCTTTAGTATGTTCAGTAAAAGTTCTTAGTTCTCTACTGGTGCCGATATCCCAAACCTTAACTGTTTGGTCGTGACTGCTACTGGCTAAAGTCTTACCATCACAGCTAAAAGCAACTGAATAAACGCGATCGTTATGTCCGGTATAAGTGTTTAGGCAGTTACCTGTTGCGACATCCCAAAGTTTTACCGTGTGGTCTAGACTGCCACTGACTAAAGTTTTACCATCTGGACTAAAGGCGACTGAATATATTCCACTACTATGTCCGGTATAAGTTCTTAAGCAGCGACCTGTACTGATATCCCATAGTTTCACTGAGTGATCGAAACTGCCACTGGCTAAAGTTTGACCGTCTGGACTGAAGGCGACTGAAAATATCTGATTGGTATGTTCTATTAAGGTATGAAGCCGTTGACTCGTTCGCACTCGCCATAGGTAAATCTTGCCATCAGAACTACTCGTCGCCAAAAGTTGGCTATCTGGACTCAATGCTACAGACATAACGCTCACTAAGAGTTCAGAAAAAACCGATTTAGCCAAATCCGATCGAGCCAAATTGACATTCTGCAAGTTCACTCTCTGTAGGTTGGCTTGCCAAACGGTGAGATCGGAAAAGTCATAGCCGCTTAAGTCTACCTGTAATTGGCGCAGCAGATTGATAATATTTCCGCTGACATAACCTGTCTGTTGCGACGATTTTCCGCGCAGCAACGATAGAATTTGAACTAAGCACTTTTCCAGATTTTCTTGGCAGCCAAGAAGCGCGATCGCTCTCTCGATCGCTGGAGTAAGAATCAGGCGAATTTGAGTATCTCTAACATAGTCTTTGGCTTGTGCCTTGACTAAAGCGTGACGACTGAACAGGAAAATTTCCTGACGGGCGATCTCTTCACCAATCTGCTCAATTAATCGAGTAATTACGTACTCCATAACTACAGGTTGTTGTGTAAATCGATCGTTGTTTTTTTCAATCAACGATCGCCGTTGCAAAGAGCCTAGTGCCTGTAGGAG
>NZ_JAUBOJ010000576.1:0-3076 GCF_036700185.1 Microcoleus sp. BM001215392
TTAGTCATTAGTTATTAGTTATTAGTTATTAGTTATTAGTTATTAGTTATTAGTTATTGGTTGTCAGTTCCAATGCCCAATGCTCAATTCCCTGCGCAAGCCAATGCCCAATGCCCAATGCCCAATGCCCAATGCCCAATTCCCAATTCCCTGCGCAAGCCAATGCCCAATGCCCAATGCCCACTGCCCAATTCCCAATGCCCAATGCCCAATGCCCAATGCCCAATGCCCAATGCCCACTGCCCAATTCAGAATTTGCACCTTTTGAGTGCAGCGTCTAAGGAAGCATCAAAGTTATAGCCCCGTTCAACTGTAGGGAAATGGCCGGCTGGGGGTTTGGTAAAGTTTGGTTCTTTTCCAGGTTTGTAATCCATGCGTTTGATTTGCGGGTTGTATGTCCATTCGATCGCCCATTCGCCCGATCGATTTTGCCATCCCACCTCATCGTACATTTTGCGGTAGTCTCCGAGAGCCCTGAGCACGCCCTGCTGGGCCGTAAAGCCAAATAAGCCGTTACTGGCGCTACTCCACAGTCGATCGACCGTTTGCAAATCTTTACAAGGTAGCAACTCCATTTCTTCTTTAGGAATCATCCCCACCGATCGGGCTTTCGGGCCCGCCGCCTCTAGCAAACGTTCGTAGGTTTCGCGATCGGCGGCTCTCCAGTTTTTCTGTAACAAATTATCGCGGAGTTTCCGATAGTCTACACCGCGATCGCTCTCCAGCGGAACTTGATTTAATTCTTGGGCCGTCTCGCCCGATTGCTGGAGTATTTCTGCACTTCCTCCACTAGCGGAAGAAACCGGCGCTACTGAAGCTGTTGGGTTGTTCGACTGCATTCTCAGACCCAGCCAAACTACTGCTCCAGCAAGGCTAAATAGCCCCAAAACGACGAACAAAGTTAGGATCAAAGCTGGTCTATTATTCTTTGCCATATTTTTCAGTATTTCCTGCCCATCGCTTATACCCGTCCTTTCTAACAGTATGTGCCGTTGCCACTCGCCTGATGAAACAGTATTTTTTTACGGGCAATCTCAATTTAACACTGTCCAAGTCGAAATAGCAGTGGATGTTGTAAATCTTTAACAATCAAACCCACAACCGGGCTACTAAAATTTGTGCAAAATCTCACTGAAATCTAACAACCAACAAACTATATCTCCAACTCTCACCGCAATGCAACTGCTGTTAAATGCCAGCTTTTTTTGGGGACAGCAAAGATTTTGAGCGGCGCCTGCTGTGGGTACATTTTACCAAAAAAAAATGGTTTAAAGCCCAAAGCCCGATCGGGAGAAAGTAAAAAAAGAAGATTCATTAGTCCAATCCTCGGACTTCCAGGTAGAGGTCGCCCTCAACTGTCAAGCGGTCAACTGTCAACTGTCAACTGAATGAAGGTGTTTTGTACTATTTTAAACAAAAAATTTCTGGTAAACTAAAGTGTAAAGTAGCCTTCGATCCCGAGACTGAAGTCCCAGGGTTTTCTGGTTATTTTTTGACAATAGAGTTTTTGAGAGAGTTGGGATTGAAATTACTTTGCCTCAGTAACGGCCACGGAGAAGACGCGATCGCCCTTCGCATCTTGCGGGAACTGCAACAGCACCCGCATCCCCCAGAAATAGCCGTGTTTCCGCTAGTGGGCGAAGGGCAAGCTTTCGCTCAACTAGAAAACGCCCGCATCATCGGCCCGGTGCAGCGGATGCCTTCAGGCGGCTTTATTTACATGGACGGAAAGGAATTTTTGCGCGATGTCAAAGGCGGTCTGCTTCAGTTGACCCTAGCTCAGTTTAAAGCCATCCGCGCTTGGGTGCGATCGCCACAACAATCTGAGAATCAAGACGGCGCCATCTTAGCCTGCGGCGATATCGTACCCCTGCTGTTTGCTTGGCTCAGTGGCGCGCCCTATGCGTTTCTCGGTACAGCCAAGTCTGAGTATCACCTGCGGGACGAGGAAGGGCTTCTGGCTCGCAAATCCCGCCCCTGGGCTTGGAAGATTTGGTCGCGATCGGTTTACTTCCCTTGGGAGCGCTGGTTGATGACCAGAAAAGCCTGTAAAGCCGTTTTTGTCAGGGACTCCCTCACCGCCGAGACTCTACAAAAGCTCGGAATTCCCGCCCACAATCTCGGAAATCCCATGATGGACGGACTCGAACCGGAAAACCCCGCCCGTTTTTACGGCCCTGATGCAGAGTTTCGGGAAATGGAGCGATCGCTCGTCATCACCTTACTGCCAGGTTCCCGAGCGCCGGAAGCCTATGCTAATTGGCTGCTAATAGTAGAGGCTGTAGCCGGAATTTTGTCGCTGTTTGCCGATCGCAAATTGTTATTTTTCGGAGCGATTTCCCCTCAGTTAAACTTAGAAGCTTTGCGACCAAGTTTAGAATTTTTCGGCTGGCGCCAAGACGGCGAAACTAGAACGCAGCGGCGAGAAGGAAGTATTTTGCGACCTCCTATTTCTAACGCTCAAGAAATTCGGCAAGCCTCTCCTAATTTGCTATTGCCGTTGACATTTGTGCAGAGAAATGCCACGATGATTTTAACTCAACAAACTTTTAACGATTGTTTGTCCGAAGCCGATTTAGCGATCGCAATGGCCGGAACAGCTACAGAACAATTTGTCGGTTTAGGAAAACCCGCGATCGCCATTCCCGGAAACGGCCCGCAATTTACTCGCGCTTTTGCCGAAGCTCAAAGTCGTCTCTTAGGCCCGTCATTAATTTTAGTCAAACATCCCGCCGAAGTTGCCGGCACCGTGCAGTCTTTGCTCCGCGACCCAGACAGGTTGCAGCTCATCGCTGAAAATGGCTGGCGCCGCATGGGAGAAGGCGGTGCATCAGCCCGAATTGCCAAGTGCTTAATTAAACAGTTCGGCGCATCCAACAATTCTTAATTGCCTGCAATATACTAGGAATACAACAATATTGTATCCCTACCGAATATCTTTAATTGTACTTTATTTTAAAAAATATTGTTCGCTAATTACTAACTTCCGTCGTTCGATCGTTCGGAATGCGAGTCCTCCGATTGGATGCGGACTCGCATTCCGAACGATCAAACAGCTTTAACATTTCTATGCAAT
>NZ_JAUBOJ010000577.1:0-3072 GCF_036700185.1 Microcoleus sp. BM001215392
TTTAACCTCTCGACAATTAATCCACCCTGCTTCTTAAGGGGGGTTAGGGGGGATCAAAACCTTGGAAACCCAGCCGAAATCTCTGACTTACCTCCAAATTCCGATCCCCCTAAATCCCCCTTAAGAAGGGGGACTTTGAATGAACAGATTCCTCCCTTAACCAGCGAAACTTTGAACACTCCTGTCCCCCCCTTAGCAAGGGGGGCTAGGGGGGTTCTTTCCATCCTCAGCATCGAAAATCCCCACAGCGTAATTACCGATAAAAACGGCGAACAAAAAAGACTCGCCCCTCTCCCCGCCGCCGAAATCGAATCGGAAATTATTTGCCGAATGTTCGACAAATCCACCCGACTCCAAGAAGACGCAGCCACCCTCGATGCAGTCGAAACATTATTGCAACAACGACACAATATTTTTCACTTCACGGGCCACGGCAGCTATAATTTCGATCGTCCCCTAGAATCTACTTTATACTTAAGCGGCAACCACCGATTAACAGTCAGAGAAATTATCAAACATGACCTCAGCAACTACGAATTAATCTGCCTTCCCGCCTGCGAAACCGCCTTGACAGACAAACAAACAATTCTCGCCGAATATGTGGGATTGACTAGCGGTTTTATGCGCGCCGGAGTTGGCTGTGTCGTCAGTACCCTGTGGCCCGTAGAATCCGGCGCGAGTACCTTATTAATGATTTATTTTTACCGACAGTGGCGAGAAGCCGGCGATTCTCTACCCGTCGCCTTAGCAAATGCTCAAAAATGGCTGCGAGAATCTACCCGCGAGGATTTAGCCGCCTGGTATCAAGGGGAAATTGACAAGATTTCCGCAAACAGCCCCGAACTTTCTGAAGTTGAAGTTATCTTAATCGATTCTTTGGAAACCGATCGCCTAGCATTGGTTACAATGGAATTAGATCCACCTTATCAGCATCCCTACTACTGGGCTGCCTTTACAATCACAGGATTATGAACGACACGCAAGACGAGATTTTCCAAGCTTTTATTGTGGCCCTAGTCCAACAGACTGAACCTTTGCCCGCAACAGTCCAATCTGAGTGCAATAAAATAGGTGAAAATTTGACAATTATCGATATTCTAAGACTGACAAAACTGCATCCTCCTCTGCTAACAGCTTATCAAAATAATCGTGTCTGGTTAGCGAATCATAGCAACGAACGCAGCAAAGGATTAGGTATTTTGCCGAATGCTGAATCTGAAATAAACAACACTACTAATATTGAAACTGATAACAGCGCTAGCGACATCAGAGACTTGACAAATTTACCAGAAATTATCAAGAAAATCGAGGAAAAAATCGAGCCGCGCGGGTTTGGAGGATTCCTCGGAAAGATTTTGCAAGCTGGGGATTCTGTGCAAGCAAGTCGAGATACAATCTTATCGTTAATGTAAAATTTTGTAGCGCAATGGCATTGCTAATTGGTGTCAAGTTAAGCTGTGAGTCCGCCAGTCTTCGGACTCCTCCACGAGTCCGCCAGGGAATCAATTCCCTGTCTCATAGCGAAAGTCCTCTAAAGAGGACTAATGAGTTGAAAAATTCTGCTTTTCAGTCCTCTTTTAGAGGACTTTAGCTTTGAGACAGGGGTTTCAACCCCTGTTGGACTGTTGGACTACCGATTTGACCTTAAGTTAATACTCATAGATATTGCTGTTTCCCTAGTCACCTAAAAAGTCCATGAGTAACGAGAATTGGCTAATCTACCCGACTGTCGATTTGTTTGTCTACGATTTAGCAGACGGTATCGGGCAAAATGAGGACAAGATTAGCCAAAATCGCGCACAGTTTTGGCAAAAGATTTATGGCGACAACATCCCTGCGCCACAATTAGAAAATCTCAAGCAAGCTGAAACAGAAACTGCTGACTATATCGAGTTACTCGGCGACAAAAAATTCGCAGCCTTTGAGTCTCCCCTCGATGGCTATGCTTATCCCGTGAAAATCGGTGATACCTATGCGGCACAATTTGACTTGTCTGGAAAAATAGAACCCGACGCAGACAAGAGATTTGCACCGAAAGAAATCGACGATTTGGAATGGCTGAAACAACAGGTAATTTCCCGTGTCAATCCACCTGCGACAATTGGTCAAAGTTGGCTGGTTTGGGGACAATTAACTGCTGACAACCAAGATGCTTTAGAAACTGCTAAAAATTGCTACAGCAAACTCAATCTATTCCCGAATGCTAAATGGGAGAGAGACTTAAAAGCCACAGGGCAATTTAAAGGTGCTGATTTTTACGAATTGTGGCTACCACCGGGAGATAGGGGCAATATCAGTCAAAATTATCATGTCTTAATTTGCTTGTTTCCTTACAATAACGGTCAAGCAATTGCCGATATTAGCAAGACTGTCGCTAAACTTTACGTGCATTTAATGCGATTGTTTGCCTTCCGCAATAAGGTGATTTGGGCTTATACTCAAAGCCGCCAACTTAAGGCTGATTTGAAAGATGCTGCGCGGACGATTCAACAAATTGTTACTCAACTCCCGAATCAGGTGAATGCGCCGAAAGTTGACTTGAAGGAATTGCAGCAAAGTCTGGTCAATTCCTTGACAATCTTCTCGGTTTATGCTAATTATATCAGCAGGTTGGAAGAGCAAGAAAATACAATCAAAACTAATCTAAAAAATTATAAGAGACGGCTGAAAACCATCGGTGAGAAGATGGTAAACGATGCCGAAGCTTTCAAGTTTATGGCTAGTTTCAGCGATTTTGCGAAGGAGAAGTATGTTTGGCAAGTGGCGGCGGATAATCGGAGTTTGAGTGCGGGTTTGAGGTTGCTAGAAAATGCGATTCAGACGATTGAGGGGATTATTGAGATTGAGAGGGCGAAGAGCGATCGCACTTTGAATGTTACAATTGGAGCCGTGGGTGTGGGAATTGCGACGAGTGGGGTTTACGCGAGTGTTTATGCAGGCCAAATTAAAGCTGGACAAAATCTGGATGTGAATACCGTTTTTTGGTCTAGTATTGGTTGGGGATTTCTATTTGGTGCGTTGGGTGCGATCGCCCTGATAATGATTGGTAAGAAATGGCGCTAAAATAGAATA
>NZ_JAUBOJ010000578.1:0-1307 GCF_036700185.1 Microcoleus sp. BM001215392
TTAGTTATAATCCCATATTGAATGCGGTCATGCTTCGCCCCTACGGATATATTTGTCTTGCACCAGATGCACCCGTTTCTTTCGGAGTCTGTAAGTCGTTTAAGTTTAATTGTCACCTATCAGCTATCACAGACTTAGAAAATCGCATAGTTTTTGTGCAATTTGAGCTTGTGTATCTAATGACAATTCACCCAACTCACGTTGAACAACCACTGTAGAAACAGCCACCAGTTGATGCAGCCCGATCGCAGATGGCACGCGCCACCCCGAAGCAGGAAAGTCAGGATGAGAAGCATCTAATACAATATCTGTTTCCAGTAGATTTGTGGGCAGGCGACTTGTAATATAAGCAAGAATAACATGGCGTCTCGATCCCAAAGGGTTAGTCAAGCAAGCTACTGGACGCAGTTTGTTTGCCGATAAATCATCATAGGGAAACGGTACTAGGAAAATCTTACCCTTGGTCATGGAATGGTTTACCGTCAGCTATAGTATAAATGTCTTCTTTGGGGTCGAGTATCGAACTAAAGTTAGGATCGATCGCTACTGTTTTAATCCATTCTGAGTCCTGGAATGGCTTGCCATCAGCTAAAGTGTAGATATCTTCGGCTGAGTCTTTGAGAGAATCAAAGGCTGGATTTGCGATCGCAGCTTTTAGCAATTCATATTCTTCTAGTTTTGCTTTGTGAATTAGGGCGGCTTCTAGTGCTTCCAATCGCTTCAGGTCAGCATAAGTAATGATAGCAGCGATCGCCTTTCTTTCCTTCTTGTTCTATGACGATTCGTTCTCCAGTATCTTCAACACGGGCGATGAGTTCGGGAAATCTGTCATTAGTTACAGTTACATTTAGTTGAGTCATCGTTTACCTCGCTATTAATCTATCATAAAGTGTTTGTGATGCTGTAGGGGCCGGTTCGCCAACAATGTTTGCTGATAATCGACAATCTCATAAACCCGCCCCCGCCCAATGGCAAATCCCTATCCTTGAATCAAGGCTTGAAACCGAACATCAGATCGAATGCTGTCAAAATCCGAGTCAGTTTTTGCCATTTCTCGGTATTTGTCAGGATTTAGATTAATTGCACGCTGCAAGTTTTGAATAGATAAGTCAGCTTGACCGTGTAACGCATAGCAGCAAGCTTTATTATAAAATGCAGATGTGTCATCTGGTTTGATTTCTAAGGCTTTGTCGTAGGAGGCTATAGCTTCTTCCAACCTGCCTAAATTACCCAATGCATTGCCCCGATTGTTCCAGGCTTCGTGTAAATCTGGTTTGAATTCTAAGGCTTTGTCGTAGGAGGCTATC
>NZ_JAUBOJ010000578.1:1407-3069 GCF_036700185.1 Microcoleus sp. BM001215392
GGCTTTGTCGTAGGAGGCTATCGCATCTTCTAACCTGCCTAAATCATCCAGTGCACTGCCCCGATTGTACCAGGCTTCGTGTAAATCTGGTTTGAATTCTAAGGCTTTGTCGTAGGAGGCTATCGCATCTTCTAACCTGCCTAAATCATCCAGTGCATTGCCCCGATTGTACCAGGCTTCGTGTTTGTCTGGTTTGAATTCTAAGGCTTTGTCGAAGGAGGCGATCGCCTTTGCATATTGTTCAGCAGAGCGATACAATAAACCTTGTTCAAAAAACAATTCAGCTTTTTGTTCAGGTGTTTGCCGATCCTCATCAATTAAAGTTTGAATCCTCATCAATTCCTCTTTCCGTTCTTGAGGAGTCAAAGCTAGATATTCTTCTAGCTTCCATCTCTCCGAACAAGCCTGCATTGATTCCGCTTGCAAGCTTTCTCGATCCATCGGCAACTTAAATAAACTAGATCGCCAATCAAAGAAATCCGGTGCACGCTGAATCAAATAATCCACGGCAAAACGAGGTAAAATAAATACAAAACAAATATTAAAATTATCTCTAAATCTTTCCCGCTGCTGGTTGAGATTAATTAAAACAGGTGGCACACCCAGCCAACTGTAAGAATAAATATCCTTACTTTCCCAGCCAAGTTCCCTTTTCTCTTGTTCGTATTCATAAAGTGAATATTCTAAGCCTGTCACAAATAAGATATTAATTTCATCTCGTTCTGGCAACTCTTCAATGATGTTATAAAAATTATAAACAGACTTATCCAGCGCCAACACCTGAATCTTTTTCTGCGATACATCTGCTTGAACTTTTTCAATCAAGCGTTTCCCTTCCGCCGGTAAACACTCAACAAACAACAAGCTAAATCCATCTGTTCGCTTGAGAGTGCGTACCAGAGTCTGATATTCCTCCTCTGGTGTTGCTGGTGGCAAATCTTCGTCCCAATCGATTGCTTCTGGCGTCATGGCTAAAGTATAGCGAAATATCCTTAATTAATTCCGATCCCCCCTAGCCCCCCTTAAAAAGGGGGGGACAAGAAATTACTCAAAGTCCCCCTTTTTAAGGGGGATTTAGGGGGATCTCTCAGGGTTAGCCAGCTTCCTTAAATTCCTGAATATCTTTAATCAGCGGGTGAACATCATACCAAACCTGCTTGTTTTCCTCATCATCATAGTAGTGATATTCCAAAATACAGCGGTTAAATAGCAAATCGCGGTGTTGTTTGTCATTGAGTATCCGGTGAGTAATAAATACTTTTGCTAAAATTGACCAGTCATCTTTGTCAACAGTTCTGCGGTAGACATCCCGCGTGTTCGTAATCGACCTTTGTACCGCTTTTCCAGTAATTGGCAAATCATCTGTCTCATTTATGGTTCCTTGCAACATCAACAGCAAATTTCTGACGTGACCTCCACTCATCAAACACAGCCTTTCTACTGTTTCTTTGGTATCAAACCACTCTGTTTCTAAATCTAAATCCGAGGCGACTTGTTGCGCCCGCTTTTCAATCACCTCTTTCATTTTAGCAATTCCCGCTTGATAAACTTCACCGCTGGGATTGTTGATCATAATCATCGGCAGCACTTGTGGAGCGTTATTATAGTTAGGGCTTGCTGAATAAAAGCCAAAAGATTTACGAGGCGTGGGTTATGCGCTCG
>NZ_JAUBOJ010000579.1:0-3046 GCF_036700185.1 Microcoleus sp. BM001215392
AACACTTGCTGACTTTAATCAATCAAGCTTTAGACTTGGCAAAAATCGAAGCGGGGCGGATGACACTTTTTCCGACTAACTTTGACCTTTACTGCTTGCTTGACGAATTGGAAGAAATGTTTCAACTGCGAGCGACAAATCAAGATTTGCAGTTGATTTTCCAGCGCGAGGCTGACATTCCGCAGTACGTGCGAACCGATGAAGTGAAGCTGCGCCAGGTGCTAATCAATCTTCTGAGTAATGCCATGAAATTTACTTTAATCGGTGGGGTGTCAGTAAGAGTGCGGCGCAAGCTAGAAGCTACTCCAGCAGCAGATTCGATTGCGAATACAACCAAAATAAGCCAGCAAACGGAAATTGTCGGTTTCTGGGAAAATTCCATAGATTTAGATTTGGAAGCAAGCAACAATCCGGAAAACGCCAGAGTCAGCACTAATTCTGAGATTGATGAATTGGCGATATCGGATAATTTAAAAATTTCTAATTCGCTATTTTTAGAGTTTGAAATAGAAGATACTGGCGTTGGTATTGCCCAAGCAGAATTAGGTGATATTTTTCAAGCATTTGTGCAAACAGAATCAGGTCAAAAAAATCACCAAGGTACTGGTTTGGGCTTGACCATTAGCCGCGAATTTGTCCGGTTAATGGGAGGCTGTATCACGGTAGAAAGCCAGCTAAAACGGGGTACAACTTTTAGATTTGAGATTGAAGTTAGTGCAGTTGATGCCACTGCAATTGCCACTCCAAAAAACATCCGTGAGGTGATTGGAATGGAACCAGATCAGCCATACTATCGAATTTTAATTGTGGACGATCGCACAGACAACCGCCAACTGTTAGTCAAAATGCTTTCTCCTTTGGGTTTCGGAGTCCAAGAGGCTAGCAACGGTCGCGAAGCGGTAGAAATGTGGGAAAATTGGCAGCCGCACTTGATTTTGATGGATTTGCGAATGCCGGTGATGGACGGCTACGAAGCGACGATCGAAATTAGATCGAGGATACAGCAGACAAACCAAGAGCAAGAAGGCGATCGCCAGATGGATATTCCCCATCCTGAATTCCTCAACCCGAAGATTGTTGCTTTAACAGCTAGTACCCATGAAGATAAACGCTCCTTTTCTTTGTTGGTGGGTTGTGATGACTTTATCAGAAAACCTTTCCGCAAAACGGATATCTTTGATACGCTGACCAAACATTTGGGGGTGACTTATGTTTATTCAGGGTTGACAGCCTTTGACTCAAGGGGCGATCGTCATAACCTATCAAATCCTAATAATGCTATGCTTGCTTATCTGCCTAAACTTCCCGCAGAATGGACGGACAACATGAGGCAGGCAATCCGCAGTGCTGATTTTGACTTAATTGGCAGGACAATCGACGAAATTAGGGATGCTTATCCTGAATTTGCCGCAATCCTTCAAGCTAATCTCGATAATTTTGATTATCAAAAAATTCTCAATTTAGTTAGCGAATCTGAGAAATCACATAATACAGGTGAAGGCTGATCTAAAACAGTGCTTTTGATGACTTATGACCGCAAACAACAGATACAATTCCTACAATTAAGTGGTGTAACTATAAAAATAGAGTCAATTTTAATTGCATTTTCTCAAATATTTAAATTATCTGCTTTAGTGTTCCTCGCTATGCAGTTTTTAGGTAAATAAAAGGTGCAGGCAAAAGCTCTCATAAAGTTCAAGTTATCAAATTTATCTGGGGAATAAATCTTAAAGCAACTGACTGGGCAGGCTACTGCGCCAGTGAAACTGGTAACAAAAGCGGAGTTTAATTACTTTTTGTGCCTTCGGGAATTGTGAATAGTGAATAAAAATTAAAAAAATATGGCGAATAAATTCATGAAAAAACCTGTGATTGTTTGTATTGACGATGAGCCTGATGTTTTGAAAAGTTTAAAGATTGAACTCAAAAAGGCGATCGGCGATGAATGTATTATTGAAACGGCAGAAGGTGGAGAAGATGCTTTAGAATTGCTGGCTGATTTGCGGGCAGACGAGCATGAAATAGCTTTAGTGCTTTCCGATTATATTATGCCGGACATTAAAGGAGACGAACTGCTCAGAAAAATTCACGAACAATCGCCGGATACGCTGACGATTATGCTGACGGGACAAGCCGATTTACAAGCTTTGAGCAATAGTATCAAGTATGCTAAATTATACAGATACATCCAGAAACCTTGGCAGGATGAAGATTTGCAATTAACAGTAGTCGAAGCAGTTCACAGTTACTTGCAAGACCAAAAGTTAATAATTGAAACTATCAAGCGAAAAGAAGCTAACGAGGAGTTAAAGAGAGTCAATGCGGAGTTAGAGGTGGTAAATGCAGACTTGAAGCTAGCCAATGAGGAATTATCGGCGAGTGAAAGCCGGCTGAATCAATTTTTGGGAGGTTTGCCGGTGGGAGTATCTGTTTACAATCCTGATGGCTCGATCGCCTATTTGAATCATGCAGCGCACGAATTGCTTGATTCACAAACTGTCCTCGCGAGGAATGCCCAAACCTGGCCTGGAATGGATCGATCTTATAACAGTGAGAGCGATCGCCTATATTTTCCTGAAAATTTTCCGATTTTACGGGCGCTGAGTGGGGAATTTCTCAAAGTTGATGACGTAGAAATCACTCAATACGGTTTGATAATTACCCTAGAGGTAACTGCTACGCCAATTTTTGACACCAGCGGAAATGTTGTTTTTGCGATCGCAGCTATTCAAGACATCAGCGAGCGCAAAGAAGCAGAAAGAGTCCTAGCAAATTACCAGCGTACCTTAGAAGCTGAAATTCTGGAACGCACAGAACAACTGCAACAGGCTGCATTAGCTGCCCAAGCAGCAAACAGAGCCAAAAGCACGTTTCTCGCCAACATGAGCCACGAGTTGCGTACCCCCCTCAATGCCATACTCGGTTTTACTCAAATCGTCGAATCTAGCCCAAATCTAACAACAGAAGACCGAGACAATATCAGAATTATTCACCGCAGCGGCGAACACTTGCTGACTTTAATCAATCAAGCTTTAGACTTGGCAAA
>NZ_JAUBOJ010000580.1:0-3038 GCF_036700185.1 Microcoleus sp. BM001215392
ACTGTTGACTGTTGACTGTTGACTGTTGACTGTTGACTGTTGACTGTTGACTGTTATTTGTTATTTGTTATTTGTTATTTGTTATTTTTTATTTGTTATTTTTGAATATTTCCCAATAATCAGTGACTAATGACTAATGACTAATGACTCCTGACTAATAACTAATAACCAATAACCAATAACCAATGACTAATGACTAATGACTAATGACCAATAACCAATAACCAATGACTACTGACTACTGACTACTGACTGATGACTTCTCAACCTTGGATCAGTGCGGCAAAACGTTCTTGTTTCCTAATGTCGCTCAAATCAGAGTCAGCTAAAGCTAGCTCTCGGTATAAAATCGGCATAAACTCCACAGCCCGCTGCAAATTGTCAAGCGCTAAATCAGCAAAGCCCAGCAGCGCATAACAACAAGCTTTGTTGTAAAAAGCGTTCGCAAAATCAGGATTGATTTCTAAGGCTATTTCGTAGCAAGCGATCGCCTCCGAGTAGCTACCTTCTCGCGCCAATTCTACACCTCGATTGTACCAAAGCAAATAATCTTCAAAGACACACTCAACACACTCAGATGTAGGAGTGAACTTGATATTGTTCTGATTTAAACCTACTAATTTTCCCAAAGCAACTCGTCGCTCGCCCACAGCTTCTACTCGATCGGGTTTCAGAGCGAGCGAGCGGCTAAAACTAGCCACTGCTTGCTTGTAAAGTCCCATGAAGTTTGCCGCTAGACCGCGATTGTACCAAGCCTTCGCATCATCTGGGTTAAACTCGATCGCGCGATCGAAACTGTTGAGCGCCTGATAGTAAAGTTTTAGCTCTAACAGAGCATTGCCTCGGTTGTACCACGCCCAAGGCGCATCCGGCTGCAAGCTCAAAGAGCGATCGAAACTCTGAATCGCCTTGTGGTAAAGCCCCGTATCAATGAGCAAAAGTCCCCGGTTGTGCCAAATACTTGCCGCCAGCGGGTTGAATTCCAGAGCGCGATCGAAACTGTTGAGCGCCTCCAAAAGGCGGCCCAACTTTCCTAAAGCAATAGCCCGGTTGTGCCAGCCAAAGCTCGCATCCGGCTGCACCGCCAAGGCTTCATCAAAACTTAAAAGCGCCTCTAAATGTCGTTCTAAGTTCCCCAAAGCCATACCTCGCCCGAACCAAGCCTTATAATGATCCGATTGCAACTTCACAGCTCTGCTAAAGTTTGCCAGAGCACTATCATGATCGTTAGCTTCGAGGTGGCGCGAACCCAGATGATAATACCAAGCCGCTTCCAAGTTTTGAATTAAGTTCATAATATTTCGCATCTATCTTAGGGATGATTCTACACGAATAATGCTCGGAGTTAAACTGTAATTTCACTACAAATCAGAAAATTTTGATACAGGGCGATCGCCCGTACAAGCAGCCATTAACAACCTCAACAATTGACAGTTGAAACAAACTATTTTCCTCTGATCAAATGCTCTTTCAGCTAACCACACTCATCACTGGTCGATCTGTTACAAATCTCAGGCTGGCGCGAGTCACAAAACTATTAGCGCATCCGCAACGCTGGTTTGCAGTTACACTAAGAGTGCAAATCTCGTAGTGCCAATAGCTCAAACTTCTGCTTGCCTTTCTTCAAGCAACCACAACCGCTGTTTGAGCAGTCTCGCTCAACAGCAACCTGCCCGAACCATCAATACTAAAATCCTGACCCAGCACAAAACCCTTACCCATCAAGCGCTTGCAAACAACCAGCGCCGTAATCCGGCGAATCTCTTCCATCACGTCAGCAGGAATCAAATAACTCAAACTCCAGAGCACCGACTCACAGTCAGACCAAATCAAGCGCTCTATACTGACAATCATCAAAGCAGCTACGCTGTCTGTTGACAGCCGCCCCCTGAGATCGGCAATCAAATCTTTACCAATTAAGCTGTTGCGAGTCATCATCGCTCTAGCCATCTTTCCAATTTCTTGTTCGAGTTCTAAATGATTCATGCTTGGCACTGGCTGTGATGTTTTTAAAGCATTACTCGGAGTAAAAACAGTGACTGCTACCAGGCTCTGCCTGACCGCGTAGCTGACGCAGGCTCTACCTCAACTCCTTTTAATAAAGTATACCTAAAGAAAGATTAAAAATGTATCTAAAGGCAGATACTAAAATTTATTTTTTTTGTCATAACTAGATGAACCAATTCGCAAAACAGCCTGTCTGAGCAGCAAATTGAGTATTTGTACTCGCTCAGACCCAGAGGCAAGTTAAGAATTGGTAAATTCGATACATAATAAAGAAGTAGTTGCTTCGGAGAAAATACAGCAATGGCTGCAAAAGGGCCAGATATCGATATTGCCCCCTATATCGACCACGCTCTGATCGACCCAAGCGCCACCCCCGAGCAAGTAGAAAACTGCTGCCAACAAGCAGAAAGATTTGGGTTTGCCACAGTTTGCGTGTATCCCGCCTACGTGCGACAAGCGGTAAGTCTTCTGCACGGCAGAAAGCCAAAAGTCTCGACTGTCATAGGTTTTCCCACGGGAGCAACCACATCAGCAGTCAAACTCTACGAAGCCCTAGAAGCCGCAGACAATGGAGCCGTTGAATTAGATGTCTGCGTCAATTTAGGATTGTTGAAAGCCGGAAAAAATGACGAATTTCACCGGGAATTAGCTGAAATTTGCGAAGAAACCGGACAAACTATTAAGGCGATTATCGAATGCTCGATGCTTTCGGATGAGGAAAAACAATTAGCGGCTGAGCTTTGCATGGAGGCGGGCGCCGCTTATATCAAAACTAATACGGGCTTTTTTGGTGCGGCGACACTTGAAGATGTGAAGTTGCTGAAGGAATTTACTAAGGGAAGGGTTGGTATTAAAGCTGCTGGAGGAATTCGCACTCACGAACAAGCTATAGATTTGATCGTGGCTGGTGCGACTCGTTTGGGGACTTCTCGCGGCCCAGAATTACTCCGCCAGCGAGATAATTTAGATAAGAGTCATTAGTCAGTTGACAGTTGACAGTTGACAGTTGACAGTTGACAGTTGACAGTTGA
>NZ_JAUBOJ010000581.1:0-3025 GCF_036700185.1 Microcoleus sp. BM001215392
TTGACAGTTGTCAGTTGTCAGTTGTCAGTTGTCAGTTGACAGTTGACAGTTGTCAGTTGTCAGTTGTCAGTTGTCAGTTGTCAAAGGAAATAAGAAAAATGCTCCCAATCTGCCAATCTGCCAATCTGCCAATCTGCCAATCTGCCAATCTGCCACTCCCTCTGATAAAAAAAATTAATCCCCTAAAATAGCTGCAATTGGCAAAAAAACTGCTAGATTGCCGTAGAGCTAAAGATTAAACAGCGTTCATTGGGCCCCACCAACACCATGACCGAATCCAGCAACCCCACCAGAACCGCCAGCCAAATAGACATCGGCAATGTCAACATCGGCAACTTCCAAGTAGGCAGCATCAGCGGCAACAAATACAACGACTTCAACGCCAACGGCCGCCCAGATCCCGGAGATGTGCCAATTCCCAACTGGCAAATTTACCTCGACCTCAATAACAACAGCCGGCTCGACGTTAACGAACCTTCCACCCTCACCAACGCCCAAGGCAACTACGTCTTTGCCAACCTGCCGCCTGGTACTTACCAAGTTAGGGAAGTCCAGCAGCCGAACTTTCGCCAAACTACGCCCAATCCCGCACCAATAACAATTACCAGCGGTACCAACGCCGGTAATATCAATTTTGGCAACAACTTCAACGCTGGGACGATCGCAGGTACCAAATTCAACGACATCAACAGCAACGGCCGCCAAGATCCAGGAGAACAACCGCTAGCTAACTGGCAAATTTACCTCGACCTCAACCGCAACAATCGGCTTGACGGCGGCGAACCTTCTACTATTACAAACCTTCAAGGTAATTACGCTTTTGTCAATATTCCCGCAGACACATATTTGGTGAGAGAAGTCCAGCAACCGGGTTTTCGCCAAACTACGCCCGACCCGGGCCCGATTAACGTTACTTCCAACGCCGCGATCGGCAACGTCAATTTTGGCAATGTGTTTTTTGTCGGCAGCATTAGCGGTCTCAAATACAATGACCTCAATGCCAACAGTGTCCGAGACGCGACAGATCCGCCTCTGGTTAACTGGCAAATTTACCTCGACCTCAACGCCAACAACAGGTTAGATCCGGGCGAACCGAATACCATCACTAACCCGCAAGGAAATTACACTTTTGGCAATGTTTCGCCGGGCCGCTATTTGGTGAGGGAAGTTCAGCAACCGGGATGGATACAGACTACGCCAAATCCAGGGGCGATCGACATCACCGGCAATACCAACGCTGTCGGCGTCAATTTCGGCAACAATTTCCCCACCGGTAGCATCAGCGGCTTCAAATTCAACGACCTCAACTCTAACGGTGTCAACGAACCGACGGAACCGAGAGTTGCCAACTGGCCGATTTACATCGACACCAACAACAACAACGTCCGAGATCCCAACGAACCTTCGACTTTAACAAACCCCCAAGGTAATTTCTCTTTTATCAACTTGCCCCAAGGCATTTATTCGGTGAGGGAAGTCCCGCAGCCCGGTTTCCGACAAACTACGCCAAATCCGACTCCGATCGCCGTGGGTAACGGCACCAATGCCACCAATCTCAGCTTTGGCAACGTGTTGGTAACAGGCACGATTAGCGGTGTTAAATTTAACGATTTTAACGCCAACGGTCGCCTAGATGCCGGAGAACCGCCGATCGCCAATACCCAAATTTACATTGACCTCAATAACAACAGCCGTTTAGATCCGGGCGAAGCCAGTACCTTGAGCGACAGTCAGGGCAATTACAGTTTCCGCAATGTTCCGGTAGGTAGTTATGTAATTAGGGAAGTTCCGCCCCCAGGCTTCATTCAAACGACTCCACCTGCGATAGTTGTTGTTTCGGCAGACGTTCGGGCTAGCAGCATCGATTTGCTGACGGGAGATGGTGAAAGTCGAGCGGCTAAATCCTTGAAAGGCGACCCCCTGACGGATGCTAGCAGCTATACAGACCCTCAAGATGCGGCTAATCTTGAGACGGATAGCTTGGTTTCGAGTCTGAGTCGTGATATTTATTCAATTAGCGATCTTTTGCTCGATCGACCTGTCGCGAATTTAGGCAATCTTCCTAACTTTGGGCAACAAAATGTCCTTTGGGAACCCAATACACAAATCGCCGGATTTGTCAATAGAAATGAATTAATTAATTGGGTTCTGGAAACTCGTTCGGGTCGGTGATTGAGGTTTCAATCAAGCTCGATCCCCCGGAATGCCAAACGGCAAATAAAAATCAGGAAGAGGTTAAAGGGCGATCGCGTGATACCCTATTCTTGGCAGCGTCCAACACTCAAGCATAAGTTCCGGGAACCCCGAAGCTGGCTTGTTGTATGTTGGGTGGAATATTTCAGAGGCTGTAGCATTGAGCGTAAGTCAGAAACTATCAGACAGTTCCCCTAACCCCGACCGGCATATTTTCAGGCAAAGCACATCATCTCCAGTCCGGTAGCTCGATCGGTCTCAAGCTTGTTGTAAAGAGGCAATCGCAAAGGCTGCGATCGCCACTTTACAGCGAACCATGACAAACCTGAACGATACCGCCCGACTGGATATCGGGGGGAGCACTCAATCAAGTCCTTTTTAGAGCTCAAAGCAGCAAGTATGTACGGAGAGAGAAGGCGTGCAAATCTTAAAGATGTTGCCCTCAAATTGCCAGGGCTCTTCAAAACCTGATATACTGGCCAGCGACAAAGCTTGAGGCATTGTTGTGTGAGATGGGGAACATTACCTCAAGTGCAGACGTATGTAAAATCGAGTGGCAATTGTCAGCGACTAGCAAAAACTACTCAGCTATTGACAAACCCATACAGTAGTCTGTAATTTACGTGGATTTAGGTGTGAAGGAGAGAAATCATGGCAGATTTAACTAGCAGCGAAGAGCGGATTGCCCAGCAATTACAGGTTGGGAATACAGGCCCGGCAATTTTAGGTATCAAGTTCAATGACTTAAACGCGGATGGGATCAGACAGGCAAATGAACCAGGTCTGGCAAATATCCCCATTCTGCTCGAACCTGCGATCGGCAGCAACGGCC
>NZ_JAUBOJ010000582.1:0-3008 GCF_036700185.1 Microcoleus sp. BM001215392
GGAGTAACTTCTGTTTGCAAACATCAGGGAAAAACATTTTCACGCTTTGGCGAGTTGGTTAAGGCTGCCGTGAAAGATGGCAAAATCCGATCGCAGAACCAGCAATTGTTTGTAATAGAAGCAGACCAAATATCTGCATAAAGCGGCACGGCCCGCCAGGGAATTAATTCCCTGGCTAATAGCTAAAGTCGGTTAAAACCGACTGAAAACTTGAAAATATCCTCTTCAGTCCTCATAGCGAGGACTTTAGCTACTCGCTGTGGGGTTTTAACCCCTGGCGGACTGGGGGACTAGCGAACGGGCGAACGGGCGGACTAATAGTATAACCGCTAAATATCTGTTAAAATTTACCTTGCCGCAGATAGCACAAATCCAGTTTATTTGATAAACTAGATTCTCCAAACCAGCCGCCATCTGCGGCTCTTTCATGTCCGCCAACATAACAAAACTCAACTCTAAAAACAATCACAATTATCAAACTTCCATGCAATTAACTAATCCAACAAAAGAGATACAAATGACCCTTCCCGAATTCAACAATGACAAACTGCTGCGCCAAGCGCTCACCCACCGTTCCTACGTCAACGAAAACCCCGCCTATCGCGAAGCAGATAACGAACGTTTAGAATTTCTCGGCGATGCTTTGCTGACTTTTCTCAGCGGCGAGTATCTCTACCAACGCCATCCCGAAATGGCAGAAGACCAACTTACTCGCCGGCGTTCTGCATTGGTAGATGAAAGACAATTAGCCAGATTTGCTACTGAAATCAGTTTAGACTTAAAAATGCGACTCGGAAAAGGAGCTTTGCGAGAAGGTGGGATTACTAATCCTAATTTGCTCAGCAGCACTTTTGAAGCGTTTGTTGGCGCTTACTATCTCGATACGCAAGATATGGACAAAGTTCGCGAGTTTGTGTGGCAAATGTTTGATTCTGTTCCCGAAAATGTTGTGGAAACTCGATCGACTGTAGACTCGAAAAACCGCTTTCAGGAGTGGGTACAGACCAACGGCGAGACAACTCCGCCCAAATATGCGACAGTTCAGGTACAGGGAACGCCACCGCACGCCCCGGAATTTCTCGCTAAAGTGTATGTTGCAGAGAAGCTATATGGAGAAGGTAAAGGTAAAAGCAAAAAAGATGCTGAAAAAAATGCAGCCGAAGATGCACTGGCTAGGCTCAAAAAACGCGGACTGATCTAAACTTGGAAATATGGTAACTGCCAAAACGGTTAGGACGTTATTGATTGCACAAACATGACCTGAAAATTCTTTTTTCCTTCTTCTTGCTTGCTTCCTTTACAATCCAAAATCTAAAATCGATATGACTGACCAGCCGCGCACTCGCCAGGAATTGTACGATCGCATTCGTTCTACCAGCAAACAAGAATTCATTCTCGAAGAAATGATCCGGCTCGGTTTCTGGCCCGCACAAGGCGAAATTCCCGAAGATCCGGCCGACGAAGTTCGCCGGATTGGGGAAATTCGGCGAGAACTTGACGAACTGCGCAGGGAAAGTTCGCGGCTGCAAAACGAGAAAGCACTCCGCAAGGAAATGCTGCAACAGCGGCTTGCCGAATCGCGGCGAAAACAGCAGGAAACTAAAGAACGCCGGGAAAGAGAACGACAAGAACGCGCTGAGAATTGGCGGCAAAGAAAACAGCAAGAAATTAGTTATCTCGGCGACGCTGTATCGGCAGGACTAAATAACACAGACGGCAACACAGAACGCTTGCAAAGCTATCAGTTACCGCTTGGCAATACAGCAGCAGAAATTGCGGCGGCGATGGAAATTAGCATCGGACAGTTGCGGTTTCTCGCTTTTTCCCGCAAAACTTCCCATATTTCCCACTACATCCGGTTTAAAATACCCAAGAAAACTGGAGGAGAAAGACTCATTTCCGCGCCGATGCCCCGCCTCAAAAAAGCACAACACTGGATACTTCTTAACATTCTTGAAAAACTCGAATTGCACGGCGCAGCCCATGGTTTTCGATCGCATTATTCAATTGTCACCAACGCTCAACCTCATGTAGGCTCTGAAGTTATTATCAACTTCGACCTCAAAGACTTTTTTCCTTCAATTTTTTACAAGCGAGTTAAAGGACTTTTTCAATCTTTTGGTTATTCAGAAGCTGCCGCGACAATTTTCGGATTGCTGTGTACGGAACCGGAGATAGAAGAATTGGAATTAGACGGCAAAACTTACTTTGTGGCAGTTACAGAACGCCATTTACCTCAAGGTTCTCCCGCAAGTCCAGCAATTACTAATTTGCTGTGCCGCCGCCTCGATAAGCGATTAACTCAAATGGCCCAGGAATTGGGATTTGTTTACACTCGCTACGCGGACGATTTGACTTTTTCGGCATCGGGAGACAGTTTGCAAAACATTTGTAATGTACTCAGGCGCACGGAGGCGATCGTTACTCATGAAGGATTTAGAATTAATGAACAAAAGACTCGGATTTTGCGGAAAAATCGGCAACAAGAAGTTACTGGAATTGTGGTTAACGAACAACTCAGTATTTCTAAGAAAGTGTTGAAACGGTTCCGTGCTGCTTTATTTCAAATCGAGAAAGACGGCCCGGAGGGGAAGCGGTGGGGGGGTGCGACTGATGTTATCGCATCTATTCAGGGTTTTGCTAACTTTGTAGCAATGGTAAATCCTGAAAAAGGTGCAGAATTTATCGAACAGGTGAAAGCTATTAAAAATAAATGGTAATATCGCCTTTGTAAAGTTTGTAGTGAGAATGTCAGTCTTCTGTTTTGTTTTCCCAGACTCCCATCATGTCCAACTGTATCGGAATTATATATTTGAATCGTCGAAAGCGCTGTCGGGAGCTCGCGGATTGAGGCGGCGCGCACTAGGTAATTCCGATGTTACCGGATTTGATATCATATCATCTCCGGTAGATTATCATCACAAAAACGGATCGCGCGTGCGCCGGAAAGTGCGCTTTTATTCTGCGGACTGAAGTCCGTACTACGAACCTTGCTTTTATTCTGCGGA
>NZ_JAUBOJ010000583.1:0-2993 GCF_036700185.1 Microcoleus sp. BM001215392
TCAACTGTCAACTGTCAACTGTCAACTGTCAACTGTCAACTGTCAACTATCAACTATCAACTATCAATGAGCTGTATAACCCCCATCAATTACCAATTCTGAACCAGTAACAAACTTCGATTCATCCGACGCCAGATAAAGAATACCGTAAGCAACATCATCAGGTTCACCCATGTGTCCCACCGGATGTAAGCTATCAAGAATTTTCCGTCCTTCAGTCACATCACCTTGTTCGGCCAACAACTTCTCTACCAGCGGTGTCCAGATAAATGCCGGATGAACTGAATTAACCCGAATCTTATTTTTGGCATACAATAGCGCATCTGTTTTGCTCATCAACCGCACTGCTCCCTTTGAGGCATGATAAGGAGGCATATCCGGGCCGCCAACCAATCCGTAAACAGAAGACAAATTAATAATGCTGCCACTTCCAGTTTCTAGCATCGAAATCAAAACGTGTTTAGTACAGAGGAAAACACCATTTACGTTTATTGCCATCAACTCATTCCATTCATCTTCGGCGATTTCGTGGGTGGGTTTATTGATACCAACAATTCCTGCATTGTTCACTAAAATGTCAATTTTGCCCCACTTCTCTCGAACTTCAGACACCACCTGTTTAACGCTCGCTTCTTGTGTAACATTTAGATGCCAGTATTCTGCTTTTCCGCCTTTTTCGGTAATCTCTTCTACCAAACCTCTGCCTTCCTTCTCAGCTATATCTGTTACCGCAACACAGGCTCCTTCTTTCGCCAGCAGCAGACAAGTCGCCCGACCAATTCCCGAAGCGCCACCTGTGACAACCGCGACTTTCCCTTCTACTCTATTCATAAAAACCTCTTCAAGAAATGAGTTAAAACAGTGACATCGCTTACACTAACTTGGCTACAAGTGTGATGTAGCGAAACTAACCAATTCGCCGCTCCATCCCGACACGAACCAGGCTACAGGTATCATGTGGGGATTCTGGCGAATATGCTACGCAAATAGTATAGTGTATCAGGAACCTGTTTGTACCACGTGTGGGTTGAACCAAGCCACAATCACTTGCTGTAACTCAATCAAATTTTGTCGAAGTATGGCATTCGCGCGATCGCCCATGATAGAAAGCGAGAACCAGGGAAATAGCAGAAAACAGTGATTTTACATGGCAATTTTAATTTCAATTAAGAGACTGATGGCACGCTTCTTTGAAAGCTGGTAAACCGCAGATATCCGGCAGGGCGACGTAGATATTTTTGGGTGCATCTGGGTTTGGAAGAGGGCGAAGCATGACCGCATATAAATTATTAGTGATAATTTCATATTTAGTGCGGTCATGCTTCGCCCCTACACATATATTTGCTTGCACACAAACAGACCTATAATGTTAAAAATTTCCAGGAAATTAACGCAATGGACTTGTCATAAAAAAAACTTTTAAAAGCTTTGGTTTGAATCAAAATTTTCCAAGTAATTAGAAGTCAATCTGCCCGCAATATACAGCCTATAAACTACCGAAATATGACTCCACAAGTGATGACTGCCGTTGCGAGCATCAATCCACCCGCTAGACCATAAGTTGTACCTAAACCCGCCCATTGACTCAAAGGTTGACTGACAAATGGTGAAATAAATTGACCTAGTAAAAAGCTGGTGGTAAGTCCGCCCAAAATTCGCCCTCGCAGAGATGCGGGAGTTGATGAGGTCAAACATACGTTCATACATTAACTGCTGAAGATAAAACGGAATCTGCACCGGAATCATGTAAAACACGATTTGAGTAAGCAGTGCAATACCGTAGGTTGTCAGTAGCAGCGTCCACGCGACTGCCTCAGAGGCGATCGCACCCGTTTGTTGAACAGCATCTTGATGGCGATCGCCTTTGGGAAGTACCAGCAAAATCAATGGCAGAATCAACCACGCCATCAGGTAAATTAGAAACGGTTGCCGCCAATTGCGATCGGCAAAATAGCCGCCGAGGGTGAGAAAAATCATGCCGCCGAACCCCATGAAAGCTGCTTGCAATCCCAGGAATTGCGCGCGAGCCGCACTGATGTAATAATCAGCAATCAGCGTGGTTGCAGTCGTCATAATACCTGCCACGCTGAAGCCCAGGAGCATCCGTCCCAGCAAAATTAGTCCAATTCGATCCAACAGAAACCCAGAGCTGCCTGCGAAGCCATAGAGAAACACAGATAAACCGAGCAAGCCTTTGCGCCCAAAGCGATCGATCGCAATTCCGGCAATGGGCGCACCGATCGCAATAAACAAAGCTGGAGCCGTCAACACCAATCTCACCCAATAATCGGCATTAGGAATAGCCGCAAAGTGCTGCCGCATTGCTGGGAGGGAAGGGGCGATTGTGGCTCCCGCCATCACAGTTAGGGTGCTGACTAGCAGCAGGGTTGCTTTAACGAGAAATGTATCAGGGCTGCGCGGTTTCATAGACTATGAGAGGAAATTATCTGCCTTCATCTGTGTGGATCTGCTTGTCATTGGCGATCGGTCTATCAATCAAAAAGGGTGCATCCCTATTTTGTAAGGGCTCTCGCACCTGACGGCAGACAATTTATTAGTAAGAACCAGAGATTTACTGCCGTCAGGTGCGAGAGCCCCTACGAATATATTTGCAAAAATGAGATTCACCCAATCAAAAATTTATGCAACTACTCATCTAATGAATCACTGTAACCCATCTGTTTCGATTTCTGTATGAATGAATGATTTAGGCAATAGGTCTAATGATATTCACCACATCATAAAGACCGTGTTCGTTGTTGGCGTAGCTTTGCCAGTAATTAGTTTCCTTATCAAAACCAGGCTCTTTACCGAGAGATTCAAAATCTCCCTGACTGTTCCAACGAGCTAACAGCGCAACAGTTGATTTATCGGTACTCGGACACATCGACGCCCACTGTAAACCCGGAACCATCTTAATCACATTCGGCATTTCGAGACTAGACTTGAATTGCATAAGTCTTTGATTGATACAGAAACCGCAGATGTCAGAC
>NZ_JAUBOJ010000584.1:0-2967 GCF_036700185.1 Microcoleus sp. BM001215392
TTAGACATCTCCAGAATAGTAACATTCGTGGTAAAATAACATCATAAAGCTTTTTTAACACAGAAACATGAGCGAGATACTAAATCATATTGAAGAGCATCCTAAAGAAACACAGCGATTAATTGGTCTGGATTATGAACAGCTACAACAATTAATTCAAAACGCGGAACGATTACATCATGAAAAACAAGCTTTACTAGAATCAAAGAAAGTTAGAATTATTGCTGGTGGAGGCGGTCGTAAATCAAAATTATCTATGCGTGAACAAATAATTTTAACCTTGGTCTATCTGAGGCATATGACAACCTTTCAACTTCTGGGCATCCAGTTTGGAGTAAGTGAGTCTACAGCTAATGATACGTTTAATTATTGGTTGCCTCAATTGCGAGAATTGCTACCATGTAGCTTACTTGAGCAAGTAAAAAAAAACGCTGCTGACTATGAAATGGTCAAGGAAATACTCACAGAATATGAATTAATAGTAGATACCTACGAACAAGTCAGAGAGAGACCTGGAGATCAGGATGAACAAAAAAAATATTTTTCAGGTAAGAAGAAAAATCATACATTTAAAAGTCAAATAATTGTCATGCCAGATGGTAGAGATATCGTTGATGTTGTGGCAGGGAAACCTGGACCGAAAAGCGATATAACTTTATTCCGAGAAGAACGCTCACAGTTTGACCCTCAACAAAAATTCAAGGGAGATAAAGCTTACATTGGAGAAGCTTTAATGACAACTCCTATGAAGAAACCCAAGAATCGAGAATTAACAACTGAAGAAAAAGAACAAAACAAAGAATTTTCGGGCAAAAGAATCTTTGTAGAACATCGAATTCGCTCCCTCAAAATATTTCGAGTTCTCCAAGAAAGATTTAGGTTAAATCCCCAAAAATATGAGCAAGTAGTGTTGACGATTTGTGGAATAGTAAGGTTGCGAATTAGAGCGCTAATATTACAATGAGAAATATCTGCTACATCATTAGGTTAAAATCAACACACATAACTAGATATTTTGGCTTAATTATCAACAATAAATATCTCAAAGCCTTATTAGAGCGTACAGAGTCGCTAATTTATGATGATTGCATTTACGTCCTACAGCCTAGTTACACAAAGGCTTTAACTGTTTTTGGAGATGTCTTTTGGTTATGCCACCATATCGCCCTGCTTGTTGCTCTTCGAGCAGGCTTTCTCTGGCAGGCTCGGATTGCAACCATTGCAACAGTCGCAGTAAGCCATCTTGGAGGTTCTGAATAGTTGGAACTGGGCTATTTTCGTTAATGGGGGCGGTAATGAGATTCATGGCTGTCACCTTATAGTGAGTAGATCTATGAGATTAGTTATCGGCAGAATCTTCAGGATTGTCTTCAGGAAAAACAACATCTTCATACAGCAGAGAAATCGGACAACGAAAATCAACGCTGGGAAAATCAACTTCTACTTCTGTCTCGTCGGTAGTTGTTGCATCAAGTGAATAAGCCGTGAGTTCCCATTTACCTTTTTCATTGATGCGGTAGCATTCTACATTCAGGCGATCGGCTTCAATCAGAACGTATTCTTTTAAAGTTTCAATTTGACGGTAATTTCTAAATTTTTGGCCGCGATCGAATGCTTCTGTACCGGGAGATAGCACTTCGACAATTAAACAAGGATGATAAATAACTTTACGCGCTCTTTGGTCTTGCGGATCGCAACTCACCATCACGTCAGGATAGTGGAAAGGCCCGTTTTGCGAAACTCCCACTTTGGCATCTGCCATAAAGACTTTACAGCCTTTACCGCGCAGGTGATTTTTGAGTGCAGATGTCAGGTTTACGGCAATTGAGTTATGGGGCAGAATTCCCCCGGTCATGGCAAAGACTTCCCCCTTCATATATTCGTACTTAATGGGTTGTTGTTCTTCCCAGTCTAGATACTCTTGGGGAGTCATGAATTGGAATTTAGGTTGAGCAATCATGTGAAATGTCTCCTATTAATTGAGAAATGAAATAAGGTAAGAAATTACCTAAAATAAAATCGTTGATACGCCTTATCGATATCTGCTGCAAATGTCTCGATTTGACTTCTCCTTGCATTCGGAAATTTTTCACGAAATTGCTTCCACCACATCGTGATTTCACCGTGATAATCTGCTCTTGCTTTGCCAGCCCAAAGTGCCCTATTGCCTTTTACTCCTCTAATATTCGAGGGGGCATCAAAATCCAAATCTTTAAATTCGGGATGATTTCTGTATTCTTGCGGTATTCTGTGGTGTGCATCATATTCAGATGGCAGTGGTTTTTTCCCTTGTTTGATTCGGTCTTGGTTGTAACGCCCCCGATAATCAGACTTTTCAGGTTCTTTAGGTGCTCCAGAAGTGCTTCCACCTCCATATTTTTTGAAAAGCAGTCCAGCAGCACTAGCACCAGCAGCAGCCCGAGCTTCTAGTATATGGACTTCGACCATGATTGCGTCAGCAGTCATTTGGGTTGCTACAGTTGCTCCGGATATGCGCCCCGGAATGCTGCGACCATATCCTTGACCCCACCCAGCCTCCCATGCCATCGCTAACGCCTGTGCCTGATCTCGTGTAGATGCCAGCATGAGACCCCACGCGGCACCCTGTGCAAATGCCACCTCGTCATTGGGGTCATGATGAGTTCCTGTGACTTCCCACGGCATTTTTATAGCAGTTCCTACCATTGTCTGATGTTGTGCCCATCCATACGCTACACCAGCAGCAAAGTATCCAGATTGCTTTCCCTCGTTTTGTACGCTTGAGGGCCAATAATCATCTGCTGAAGAGGAGGAAGAGTTGGGACTGGTATCATCTTTCGGCGCATCCGCTTCAGCTAGCTTTTTTCCTGCCCATTCCATAACCAGTTTGTTCCCTTGCAAAACCAAGCTGGGTGCTGGGGGGGGAGGTGATGGTATAGCAAGTCTAAATGATTCACAAAATTTTATTAAATACAATAGTTGTGGAGT
>NZ_JAUBOJ010000585.1:0-2942 GCF_036700185.1 Microcoleus sp. BM001215392
GGGGGGGCTTTCGGAGGGAATTCCCCTTGCTAAGGGGGGGCTTTCGGAGGGAATTTCCATTGTTAAAGCGGGGCTTTCGGAGCTTTCTTCACCCCCCTTAGCAAGGGGGGCAGGGGGGGTCGAATTAATTCTGGTTTCCGGTTATTCAGGTATCGGCAAATCCTGCTTAGTAAACGAAGTTCAAAAACCCATAGTTCGCCAGCGCGGCTATTTTATAGGCGGCAAATTTGACCAGTTCAAGCGCAACATTCCCTACGCTTCCGTGATTCAAGCATTCCAGTCATTGGTTCGGCAGTTGCTAACAGAAAGTACAGCATCTATCCTAACTTGGAAACAAAAATTGCTAGCGGCTTTGGGAACTAGCGGGAAAGTTGTCACAGACGTGATTCCCGAAGTCGAACTAATTATCGGGAAACAGCCGGAAGTCCCGGAACTGGGGCCGACAGAATCGCAAAACCGATTTAATCGGGTGTTTAAACAATTCATTAGCGTGTTTGCCGCCAAGTCGCACCCGCTAGTAGTTTTTCTCGACGATTTGCAGTGGGCCGATTCGGCATCGCTGAAATTAATTGAACTGCTGGTGACAGATTCAGACAGCAAATATTTGTTGCTAATTGGAGCCTATCGAGATAACGAAGTCAGCCCTACTCATCCGCTGATTCAAACCATCGAAATTATCCAAAAAGCTGGCGTAGGACTACCCGAAAGAGTCAGCAATATTGTTCTCGCTCCCTTAGAGTTGAGTCATGTTCAACTCTTAATCTCCGAAACTTTAAAAAGCCCCATTTCAGAAAAAATTCAACTTTTCGCCGAGCTACTTTTCAACAAAACCCAAGGCAATCCCTTCTTTCTAACTCAGTTACTCCGCACTCTTTATCAAGAAAATCTGTTAGCTTACGATTTTCCATCCAGTACGTGGCAGTGGGAGCTCGGACACATCCAAGCCATTGGGATTACTGACTGCAATGTCGTAGAGTTAATCGCTCGCAATATTCGGAAGTTGCCTGTCTCGGCGCAATCAGCCTTAAAATTAGCCGCCTGTATTGGCAACCAATTTAATTTGGAAGTGCTGGCAATTGTCAGCGAAAAATTTCAGAAGGAAACAGCATTAAACCTCTGGGATGCTCTTCAGGCAGGCTTGGTTTTGCCGCTTAGCAACGATTACAAAATTCCCCTGGTTTTTGAAGGAGCAGAAACTGCGCTAGCTGGGCTGCAAGATGTGCGGGTTGATTACAAGTTTTTGCACGACAGAGTGCAGCAAGCAGCTTATTCTTTGATTCCTGAAGAGCAGAAAAAAGAGACTCACCTAAAAATCGGTCAGTTGCTGCTGCAAAATACTGCACCAGAAGCACGGAAAGACAATATTTTCGCTTTGGTCAATCAACTGAATTTCGGAATCGATTTACTGACTTCGGAACCAGAAAGATGCGAGTTAGCTGAACTCAATCTCATTGCAGGTCAAAAAGCGAAGGCGGCAGCAGCTTTTGAACCTGCTCTCAGGTATTTTAATCTGGGAATAGAACTCCTCAATTCTGTGTTTGGCTCAGATGAGAAAGAAACTGAGGTCATGTCAAGTTGGCAGAGTGATTATAACTTGACCCTGGCTCTGTATACAGAGGCAATGGAAGCCGAATATCTGAATACCAATTTACAGCAAGCCGAAATTTTGGGCGATTTAATCTTGCAGCAAGCTACTACTCCGCTAGATGCGGTAAAGGTATACGAGATTAAAATCCAAATGTATATAAACACCATGCAGATGCCCCGAGCTTTGGATACTGGATTGGAAGCTTTGGAAATGATGGGTTTCTCTCTCTCAAAGATTCAAGATTTGGCTGGCAACGAGGTGATACTACCCCAGTTTGAAGACTTAGAAAACTTGCCAAAAATGACCGATCCGGAGCTGATAGCGGTAATCAAGTTACTGCAATCTCTTAATGTTGCTGCTTTGTCTGTCAAACCAGAGATTGGCTTCCAAATTGTGGTTTGTCAAGTTAATCTCTGCATTCAAAGAGGTTATTCAGCCCTGGCTGCTTTATCTTATGTTTGGTACGGCACGTTACTGTGTGCAGTTGGAGAGATTGAAAAAGGATATCATGCAGGACAACTGGCTGTGAGATTGTTAGAGCAATTCGATAGCAAGCCGCTTATATGCCCTGTCTACAATACATTTAACTATTTTATTCGACACTGGAAAGAACACGGTAAAGAAAGTTTAGCACAGTTACAGGAGGCGTTGCAAAATGGACTTGACTTTGGCTCTCTGGACTATGTTTGCTATGGTGTTAATAATTATTGCATCTACCTGTTTTGGACTGGGGGGCTGCTCGAATCGCTATTGAACAAGCAATTGTTATACGTAAATTTAAGTGAAAAGATTGGCAATGGTTACGTGGCAATGGAAATAAATGTATTGAGACAACTGAATTTAAATTTGCAAGGTTTAGCAACTGACAAGTATCGGCTAATTGGAGAGGCAATGGATGAAGTAACTTTGCTGCCGCAGTTGGAAGCTGCCAATAGTGCTTGGACGCTGTTTCATTTTTATCTATATAAAGGAATCCTCTTGTATTTATTGAAAGATGGTGCGGGGGCTGTTGCTAACATTTCGCAAGCATTAGAATACATTCAATCAATCATGGGGTTCGTATCTGTTGCTGGTCACAATTTTTACTATTCCCTTTCTTTATTAGCTGTCTATCCAAGTGCTGATGCTAAACAACAAGCACAGTATTTGGAACAGGTGGAAGTAAATCAGGAAAAGATGCAGGATTGGGCTGTTCGCGCACCGATGAATTTCCTGCATAAATACGAGTTGGTAGAGGCCGAAAAGGCGCGGGTGTTGGGGGGAAAAGAGCGGGCGATGGATTATTACGATCGCGCAATCCAACATTCCCGCGAACAGGGATACATTCAGGAAGAGGCTTTGGCGAATGAATTAG
>NZ_JAUBOJ010000586.1:0-802 GCF_036700185.1 Microcoleus sp. BM001215392
CCCCCTAAATCCCCCTTAAGAAGGGGGACTTTGAAAAGACTCTTGTCCCCCCCTTCTTAAGGGGGGCTAGGGGGGATCGAGACTTAATAATCAAACAGCAGTCTGTGGCTGGGTTTGACGTTAAGTTGACACAAATATCTCATAAACCCGCCCCGCCCAGAGCTCATGCAAGAATTTCAATTACGAGTTTTACCGATAGATAATAACAACTTCGCCTTAGAATTGTATCAATGCGCCTACAAGAAAGCGGGAGAAAAAAAACGTCCGGCGGCTAAACGATTGGGGCGACTCAAAGGCAATGCCCTGGTTTTAGCGAGACAAAAAATTTATGCAACTCTCAAATCAAATAATTACGATCCAAAAACTTTATCCCAGCAGCGACAAACTCCTTATATTTTATCAGAAGAATCCGGCGTAAGTTTAGCAATTTTATTTCAATCGCTGCAACCGCTATCGAAAACCGAACGCATTGCGAATATTGCCGAAGGGATTATGGCGATGAGTAATGAAGAAGCACATTATTGGTTTGGTAAAATTGCCAATGGTAATCGTTCAAATGCTTTAAAAGCCTTGCGAATTTTATTGGGAGATTAGCGCGCGGGGCCAGAAACCGGGTTTTTATGCGAATAGGCGTGACAGGCGAGAAAAACCGTAAAAACCCGGTTTCTTAGGTGGTAGCGCGGGGGCAAAAACCTGGTTTTTACAGAAGTTTAATTGTTCGTCAGTCCGATAGTCCGTCAGGGGTTAAAACCCCTGCCTCATAGCTAAAGTCGTCTAAAGACGACTAATATTAAATCCGGCT
>NZ_JAUBOJ010000586.1:902-2939 GCF_036700185.1 Microcoleus sp. BM001215392
ACATCAATTATTCTCGATCAAAGCTATCATAACCCCTGCGATTGCAACACACAGTCCGTCAGGGGTTGAAACCCCTGCCTCATAGCTAAAGTCGTCTAAAGACGACTAATATTAAATCCGGCTTTAATACATCAATTATTCTCGATCAAAGCTATCATAACCCCTGCGATTGCAACACACAGTGAACAATGACATACCTATATAAACGCACCGATATTTGATATAATTAGTTCTTCAGTCGGCGACCGACGACTTCAGCTATGAGACAGGGGTTTCAACCCCTGACGGACTATCGGACTCGGATTGTCGCGCGTTTCTTGGATTGTCGCGGGGGCCAGAAACCGGGTTTTTGCGCGAATACTCGATTACCAGCGTAGAAACTCGAAAAAACCCGGTTTCTCAGATGGTAGCGCGGGGCCAGAAACCAGTAGAATAACCAACAACCACCAACCTAAAAAATCATGCGCCCCAAACTCTTCATCGAGAAAATCATGCCGGTGAATATGCTAAACGAGCAAGTTTATTACGAACACGGCGGCAATCCATTTAAAGGATTGCACCGCTGGTATTCCCGCAAACCTTTATCGTTTTCTCGCGCTTCGGTTTTAGCCTCGATTTTACCCGCAGAAATCTCTTTAGAAGAGTTTGAATATTTGCTGGGATTGGAACCGGGGAAGGAAATTAAACTCTACAAAACTCCCCCGTCTTCGGTGCGAATTAAGAAAGTTCACGACTATTGCGAGAAGGTGTGGGGGAATCGCACGCCGACAATTTTAGATGCGTTTGCGGGTGGGGGAAGCATTCCGTTTGAGGCGGCGCGGTACGGGTTGAATGTGTTGGCGTCGGATCTCAATCCCGTGGCGGTGGTGACGATGAAAGCTGCTATGGAATATCCGCTGAAATTTGGCCCTGACTTGCAGGAAGATATTGATAAATGGGTGAAATGGGTGGGGGATGAAGCCGAGAAAAGATTAGCTGAATTTTTCCCTTCTTTACCGGGGGAAACTGTGCAGAATTATTTGTGGGCGCATACGGTGGTTTGTCCGAGTTGTCAGTCGGTTGTGCCGTTGAGTCCGAATTGGTGGTTGAGTAAGACGAGTAATTATGCAGGTAAGGGACAATCGAGAAAAGTTACGAGTGATTGGTATGCGGTGAAACCTATTCCTAACTTGGCACAGAAGCGGGTTGATTTTGAGTTGGTGAAGGGGAATAAAGGTAAGGAATCGACGATTAAAACGGATGATGGGGAGTACGATCCGAGTGATACAGTTACTCTCAGTCGGGGTGTTGGTAAATGTCCGAATTGTGGCAGTGTGATTGAAGATGAAGCAATTAAGGCTTATTCATCAGTTAACGATTTGGGACATCAGCTTTATGCAGTAGCTTATAAAAAAGGAAAATCTAATTTAGAATTTAGATTGCCTGAGAAAATGGATTTTCAAGGAATCGAAAAAGCTGAAAAAGCATTAAAAGAAAACTATGCTGATTTAACCATCGCTAATCTAATTCCAATTGAAGCCACCAGTACAGGATTGCATGACTCACCTCGCAATTATGAGTATGGCTTGCGAAAATATGAGAACTGTTTTCATTCCCGTCAGTTGCTAACGGTAGTCACTTATGTAGAAATTATCAACGAAGCTAAGGCGTTGCTACAGGCTGAGTATGAATTGGAGAAAGTAGAGGCGATCGTAACTTATTTAGCTTTAGTATTAGATAGATGTGTTGATGCAAATTGTAGATTTGTAATTTATAACGCGGCTAGAGCTTGTATTCAAAAAGCCTCTACACAGCACGCTTTAAATTTAATGTGGAATTATCCAGAGGTTAATGGCGCTACTGAACTTTGGAAAGCGTGTCAGGAAGAAGGAGCAAGGGATTACACACCGCTTTGTAAATTATTCGGCACAAAACCCCACTCAACAGGCCTACCAGGTATCGAACAATACGACCCCAAAACCATCCAAATCAATGCCGCATCAGCCGATAGCCTCTACCACATTCCCGACAATTCAGTCGATGCCATTATCACCGACC
>NZ_JAUBOJ010000587.1:0-2937 GCF_036700185.1 Microcoleus sp. BM001215392
CCGCATTCAATATGGGATTATAACTAATAACTTATCTGCGGTCATGCTTCGCCCTTCTCAAAAACCAGATGCACCCGGAAGAAGTCCTTTGGCTTCGCGAACGGGTAAAAAGAAGGAAGAAGCAAGATAAGCCAGGATTGTAGCAATTAAGAACTTCCTCACCGTCACGGACGGTTGCTATATCTCTCTGCTGTCATTAGTGAGGATTCAGAGTCATTAGTCCGTGCCTCAACCTCCCAAGTTTATTGCTAATGACTGATGACTGATGACTGATGACTGCTGACTAATTCCCTAGTTATTTAATTGCTTCTAACATAGCCTGAGAATCAGACAAAAACCCAAAACATTGTTTAACGTTATAAAGAGTAGCCTGCCAACAATACTCTGGGGATGTGGTAGCTGTACAATCTTTGACTAAAATGCAGTCGTAGTTGAGAAAACAAGCATCTTGTAGGGTAGCCATGACGCACTGATCGGCGTTGACTCCTCCAAAGAAAAGTGTAGTTCTTCCCAGGTTACGCAGGATACTATCTAAAGGAGTATCCCAAAAGGCACTCATGCGATATTTGTCAATGCAAATATCCTCTGGTTTCTGTTCTAATTCATCGACAACGGCGGCCGCCCAACTCCCGGCCATCAATACAGATGCGCCGTTTTTGGGTAGCGGATCTCCCAAACCTACGCCCTCGCCCGTGGGATTGTAAACGTGGCGCGAAGCTGCGCTAATATTGAGCAAATCGGGGCGGTTTCCCCAGTTGATCCAAATAATGGGTACTGCGTGCGATCGCAATTTTGGCAGCAAATTTTGCAAAGGATTAATTGGAGTGCGCGCAGGTGTTACATCAACGCCGATGTGTGCTAGCCAACCGTCGGGGTGACAGAAATCGTTTTGCATATCTATCACCAGCATTGCTGCTTTTGCTAAGTCCAATCGCAGGGTTTTCGTTTCTGTTTCTAGGGTAACAGGTTGAGGTGCGATCGGCGATCGCGTGATGTCGGCAATTTTAGCATCAACTTTCCAAGCATTCGGCGCAACGCCCAAGGTGCGGAGAAGATCGGGATTCATATTAATTGTGATTTGAAAACACTTTCAATTTTAGGACTATTTGATTGTTCCTAACTTGTCATACCTTAAATCTTTGCTAAGATTAAGTATCCGGCGCAACTGTTTTGATTAATTTTAGGATTTATTTTTCGTTCCCAAGTATAGCCTGGAAATTCCTTGCAGGAGGCACAGCCTCCAGTAAAGCACAGACGAGACAGAGTATCGCTGATATGCGTTCCCAGCCTAGGCCAGGGAACGAGATTAATAGATGTGAATTTACAAAAAGGATAAATATGTGATACGATCCATAAAAAAAAAAGCAATTGTTGCCAATCTCCAAATCCTTAATTCATCAGCAGTGATTCTCCAATCTAACATCTAAAATACTATGAGTTTTACAATCCAAAATGCTTTGATTCCGGTTGAGAGTGGTTATGAAACCGCAGACGTGCAAGTAGCGGATAATTGCATAAGTGCGTTAGCGAAGCCCTCGAAGAGGATCGCCCAAAATTTAGCTGCTACAGGAATAGCAATCGACGGCAAAAATAAGCTGCTGCTGCCCGGTTTTGTCAACGCGCACACGCACTCTTCTGAAATGTGGCAGCGCGGGATTATTCCGCCTTTGCCGCTGGAGTTGTGGATTGGCGAACTGTACGATTTCACGCCTCTCGATCCGGAACAAGTTTATTTGAGTGCCTTGGGAACTGCGGTAGAAACATTGCTCTCTGGCGGTACAAGCGTAGTCGATCATTTAGTTTTGATTCCGGGGCAAGAATTAGAAACAATTGCTGCCGCAGTTCGCGCTTATCAAGAAATCGGCATCCGCGCTTTTATCGGGCCGTTAATTCAAGATGAATCCCTGACAGCGGGAATGCCTGCTGGCGATGGCGGCATCGAGCACGCGGCTTACATTCGCTCGACAAAGGCAACTTTAGATTTAATGGAAGCCGCCATAAAACAGTTTCACAATCCCGAACAAGGTGTTAATATATTGCTAGCACCTACGGGAATTCAACTGTGTTCCGATGCTTTGTTTGAAGGCTGCATCGATTTGGGCGATCGCTACAATCTTTGCCTGCACGCCCACCTCTTAGAAACTCCAGCTCAAAAACAGTTAGCTCAGGAAAAATACGGCTGTAGCGCCGTTGAACATTTGCAACAAATCGGTTATTTAAGTCCGCGCACTTCCTTAGCGCACTGCGTGTGGCTGGACGATTCCGATATTGCAATCATGGCAGCAACTCAATCGACTGTGGTACACAATCCCCTCAGCAACCTGCGCTTAGGAAGCGGGATTGCACCAATTTTGAAATACCGCCAAGCCGGAGTCAACGTATCTTTTGGCTGCGACGGCGCCGCTAGCAATGACGGTCAAGATTTGCTGGAAGCAATTAAAATTGGTTCGATTTTGCACAACATCACTGATTTGGATTATCGCCACTGGATTACACCGCACCAGTCTGTAGAAATGGCTTCGCTGGGCGGAGCAAAAGGCTTGAATCTAGGCGATGAAATGGGTTCGCTGACTGTCGGCAAAAAAGCCGATTTTGTACTGTACGATTTAACCAGTTTATCATTGTTGCCGCGCACCGATCCGATTGGTTTGCTAATTTTGGGACGCCCGACAAATGCGGTAGACAGTGTTTGGGTAAACGGTAAACAAGTTGTCGCTGAAGGTAAGGTAAAAACGATTGATGTTGATGGTTTGAGACGGCAATTATTCGATCGCAGCGAGTGGAGTAGCAAGCGTCAATCGCCGATGGTGGGCGAGATTGAATCGCACTACCGCCAAGTGATGAAATTGCCTGGTTATTCTTAAGGGGATCGCAGAAATACTCGGCGGTTGAAACCGCGGCTATACAGACAAAACAAGCCGGACGCCGGTTGAAGAA
>NZ_JAUBOJ010000588.1:0-2925 GCF_036700185.1 Microcoleus sp. BM001215392
TTCGGAATGCGAGTCCTTTCTTAGATGCGGACTCGCATTCCGAACGATCAAACCATTTCTTCTAGGTAATTGACCGGATTTGAGAGGGCAAGCTTTTTGCTATTTCAATCGCATACTTGGGGCGCGCTAAGAGTTGGCGCCCCACAAGATTTTAATTGTAGAGAGATAGTTTAATTTCAATGGCGAGCCGATCGCACTCGTTTACTGACAAGAAAATCCCAATTCCTATCACTCACTCAGTTTCGGGGAGAGTTTCGACTACATACTCCGGTACGTACTCAGCCTGCTTTTCAGGTCGATTCTCCGGCAATTTCTCGGGCAATTTATAGGGCAAATTCTCCCCCTGATTCTCGGGTCTGACTCGCCGAATCGGGAGATTTGCAATCAATGCTGTCGCCCGCTGATCGCTAGCGAGGGAAAACTCCGACTCAGTAGTATCTATTTCTACATAGCGAGACACCACCTCTAGAATTTCTCGGCGCATCGACTCAACCATTTCGGGGCTGAGCTCTGACCGATCGTGGGCTAGAACCAGTTTGAGGCGCCGCTTTACATCGTCGCGGCTGTTGTCAGGAAGGCGCGGGAAAAGTCGTTCGAGAAGTGTGTACAGCATGGGTAGAGCGGGTTTGTCAAGGGTTGGGCATAGAAAAAGTCAGTCGATTTGAGATTTGAGATTTGAGATTGGGGAATGACTTATTCGCGTCTGGTTTGCAGTAGGGGGGCAGCAGTTTGATGCTTTTTGCGAAATGGTGTCACTGGGGGAATTTTTGGGCTACTTTTTGTGATGTTAAAGGTCGATCGCCAATATGGCAGCACATCACATAATTTTAGTATTTAAGAACTTGCGGAGGCGAGTAAAGAAATTTTCCCGACGGGGAGTTAAATCTAGAAATTCAACTTTTTCGCCTTCTAAGCGGCGGGCAATATTGTCGAAGGCTGTTCCAGCTAAAGAGGCCATTTCCGACAAGACTAATGGTTCGCCTCGGTTGGTGGAAACGATGACTCGCTCGTCGTCGGGAACGACGCCTAACAGGGGAATGGCGAGGATTTCCCGCACGTCTTGCACCGACATCATATCATTTGCCAGCACCATTGCAGGCCTGATCCGGTTGACGATGAGCTGAATTTTTTTGACGTTGTTGGCTTCTAGCAGGCCGATGACTCGATCGGCATCACGGACAGCAGCGATTTCTGGAGTCGTGACAATCACACCTTCTTGCGCCGGGGCGATCGCATTTTGGAAACCCTGCTCAATTCCAGCCGGAGAGTCGATCAAAATATAGTCATATTTTGGTGCCAACATCCCCACAAGCTGCTTCATTTGGTCGGCGCTGATGGCATCCTTCATCCGAGTTTGGGCCGCCGGTAACAGCACCAAGCGCGGCTGCCGCTTGTCTTTCACCAAAGCTTGCTCTAAGCGACACTCTCCGGCGAGAACTTCTAAGGCCGTGTAAACAATGCGGTTTTCTAAGCCCAGCAGCAAGTCTAAATTTCTGAGGCCGAAATCGGCATCAATTACGGCAACGTTGCGCCCCCGCTTAGCTAAAGCCATGCCGAGATTGGCTGTGGAGGTGGTTTTTCCGACTCCGCCTTTCCCTGATGTAACAACAATAATGCGAGCCATAAGCGATTTTAGATTTATTGGGAATTAGTCATTGGGCATTGGTCATTGGGCATTGGGCATTGGGCATTGGGCATTGGTTATTGGTCATTGGTCATAAGCAATTAATCTTCTTATTTGTCATTCGTTGGCAATTGTTTTTTGACAATTGGGCATCAATCTATTATTCATTGAATCAACTCAACACTCAAAACTCATAACTCTCATTGCTCTACAAATTTTCTCTAAATTTGCACTGAAATTTGCGATTTTTCTTGATTCACTGATTTAGCTAAAACCAAATTATCAAGCGCAGACCTAAATAGAAATAGTATGACCAATGACTAATGACTAATGACCAATAACCAATAACCAATAACCAATAATCAATGACTAATTACCCATTACCGCCCATTAACTGCGATTTGTCAAAATCAGAGGCTCTACCGATCCGAATCCCCTGAGGCGTCACATAGGCGACTTCCGGGAAAAACTGAGCGGGTGAGGCTTCTGGGCCTCTGGCAACATACTTAGCAATCCTAATCACCATCGGTTCCATCTGCAAGGTCATAATCACGCTGTTGGTGTTGCCGCCAGCACCCGCGTGCACGACGCCCCGCAAACGGCCCCAAACCAGGATATCGCCTCCGGCGACGACTGAGCCGCCGGGATTTACGTCTCCCAAAAGTACGATCGTCCCTGGGTGACGAATTTCTACGCCCGATCGCACTGTCATCTGCAAATATAAAGGTTCCGCCAGGGATTGCGGTTTTTCGGCGGATTTACTCAGCCCAGAAACCGGAGGCTGCTGTTCTACAGAATAGCCTGCCGTAGCTGCTGCAACGGCCGTTTGGCGGCGGCTGGTTTGGACTCGTTTGAGTTGCAGTTCCGCTTCCGAGAGGGCATCGGCGATTTCTTGCAATTGGCGGATATCTAAAAGTCGATCGCTGCCCATCAATTGTACTTCGGCATTCGGCTGCCAAAAGCGTTCTCCAGCATTCAGCCTGACTTTTAGCTGCTGGCAAAGTTCAGCCCAAGTCGATGCGGTACCAGTTCCAGCTTCGTTGTTCGTTTCTGGGGGAAGTAGCAACAATAGCTGTCCATCTTCAGTCTTGAGTCGGACTTGCAGATTTAAGCTAACTTCGGGTGTTGATTGAGGGGTGGCAGCAGCGGCTGTTGAGGCATCGGGTGTCATGGGACTGTTCGATCTCGGGTAGGGACAGGTTAACATCAATATTAGCTCGATTGGTCATTAGTCATTAGATCTGGAGCAAAAGTCGAAATGTATATGTAGGGGCGTAGCATTTGGGCGAAAATTTATCGGT
>NZ_JAUBOJ010000589.1:0-2924 GCF_036700185.1 Microcoleus sp. BM001215392
CAGTCCTATCCTATGGTACTCTCGCTGCTTAAAAACTGTCCGAAGTATTGTTTGTGGCAGTCTTCTTATTAATACAGTAATGTTTGGTGGCACTGCTACTTTATGGTGGGGTTGGATTTTCTGGTATGTCGTGCTTGGATTTATATACTGTCCAGTCATGGAAAGTTCTCCCATGCAAGCAACTCTAGGCAAGATGGCAGTAGGAATTATTGTTACAGATTTAAGTGGAAATAAGATTACTTTTGAACAGGCAATAAAAAGGCACAGCAGTAAACTGCTGTCTTACCTGCTTGTATTTATTGGTTTTTTGATGGGTGCATTTACTGAGAAAAGAAGAACTCTCCACGATCGAATATCTGGCTGTTTAGTAATTAGGAAATAATAAAATGACTAGAACAACAGGCTACGCAGGAATTGATAAAAGATTTGTTGCGTCCTTAATAGATGGGATTATTCTTAATATTGTCGGCTTCATAATTGTTGGTCGATCGCCAGCAGAATTAACTACTCCAGATATCAAGCTAGGTATGTATTTGATATTGATAACGCTCGTATCTTGGGTGTACTATGCTGTCCTCGAAAGTTCTTCAATGCAGGGAACTCTTGGGAAAAGAGTTGTAGGTATTATAGTTACCAATCTTCAGGGAAATAAAATTTCCTTTGGCAAAGCCACAGCCAGATATTTCGCTAAGTCAATTTGTGTTTTATTTTGGATATTAGCTGTTTTAGTAGCAGTTATGGCACCAAGTCAAGCCGGAAATGAATCTCCTTACGTCTATGTATTTATAGCCCTAGTTGTCATAGGGTTTGTAGTTTTGATTGTGGGCAGCTTGATGGCAGTATACACGCCAGAAAAGCAAGCTCTTCACGACATTATAGCTAGATGTTACGTTGTTAATGGTCGGGGTCAGTCCAGCTCAATTTCATGGAAACCCATAGTTGTAATGGCAATTGCAGTTTTAGTATCTAAAGGAATTTTTTTACTGGTTCCTGAAACCCAAAACAGCGCAAATACGTCTGCGAATACCTCGACTGAAAGTGTACAAGAACCTGTGACACCTACGCCTTCTCCAACACCTACGCCAACTCCTGAACCTCCTAAAGTAAGTAGCATTTTTGGAGAACTCACTCCAGCTTCATCAGCAGCATATCCTAGTACAAATGGGGTTTGGGAGTTAGAATTTGCTGCAGGCGTGAATCAGCATCAGGCTGTTCTATCCATGAGTGGGGATTCAGGCTTTATGATAGTTAATGCGCCTAATAATCCTCAAGGTGGCAGTTACAAGATTTGGCAAACAATGACACTTAGGCAATCATCTAAAGGGCTAGTGATAGTGGGTGAAAATCCTACTGATGTGGATACTAACAAAGCTAACAATACTTATGTAACTGATAACATTTTGATTCGTGTAGAAGCAGATAAACCCCCTACCTTTCGTAATATTTCAGTAAATCCCGATAATTCGATAGTTGAATCTCCCGTAAATACTAACTTTAAGGGTTATCCCAAGATAGGAATTAGAATGGAACCTTCCTCTTCTCAAAATACAGATGTTATAATTAAAGAAGTTAACAAGGATTCACCAGCAGCTAAAGCAGACCTGCGACCAGGAGATATTATTCGTAGTGTAAATGGAACAAATGTTGGCAATGTTTATGATGTTAAGTCGCAAATTATATCTTCATTGTTGTTCTCTACTATAAAGTTTGAAATTAATCGGGGTGGAAAAAATATTTCAATCGAGGTTTCTCCTGAGTGTTGTGTAACACAGGAGCAATTAAACCAAGAACAATCCCCATCTCCGGCTTCGCCAGCATCCCCGTGAATTTAAGAGCCGATCGCCCTTAATCCCTCCCCATCCATCCACCTTCATCTGCGGTTGCTAAAAAGTGCGATCGCCCTTTACGACAAAAAGTGCGATCGCCCTTGATCCTAAAAGCCCTAGAATAAGTAATAGCTCCTGTACTTTGAGGGTTTTACCAGTGACAACCATCACCATTGAAGTCCCCGACGAGCTCTCTGAGCAACTCGCACTCTTGGGCGAACAACTGCCAGAACTCTTGCGACTGTGCGTCGAGCAGCCAGTATTGCCGTCCCGCACCTACCGCTATATTTTAAACTTTCTTGCCAGCGCGCCCACAGCGGAAGAAATCGCAGCCTTCCGTCCCACTCCTGAAATGCAAGAACGCCTGCGGATATTGGTAGCACGCAGCAAAGCCGGTGAACTCACGAACGCAGAACAACTAGAACTAGATGAATACGATCGGATTGAACATCTAGTAATCATGCTCAAAATGGGCAACCTACCTTATCTCACCCGCCAATCTTGATTTGTGACTTATATTTCTGCCACCCTTCGCCGATATATTGAAGAACGCGCTTCTTACCGCTGCGAGTATTGTCTGTTGGGAATTTCTTTGAGTTTTTTCCCTCACGAAGTTGACCATATAATTGCTGTAAAACACGGAGGTACAACTGATGCGGATAATCTCGCCTTCGCTTGCTGGCGGTGCAACCGATATAAAGGGACAGACCTCGGTTCTTTCGATCCCCAGACTAGCGCTTTTAGTTTCCTGTTCAACCCTCGGACGCAGAACTGGCCCGAACACTTTACCTTGGATGATGATGCCCTGATTATTGGGTTAACTCCAGAAGGGCGCACAACTGTCAATTTGCTACAGCTTAACAGCGATGAGCGACTGGCCGAACGCAGGCGATTCCCTTCGGGATAGCTTCGCTTCACGCTCTCTAGTTCATAATAGGGCGATCGGAATCAGCACAAAGCTTAGCGATTCCCTCGAACCTCAAGAGGAATCGCCAGCAGTTTTCTTACGAATACTTTAACAGTTAGAGCATGGATCGGCACTAAATCTTTTGCAGAACAACAAGACTTTGGCATTAGAGTTATTATAGCTTTCGGAGG
>NZ_JAUBOJ010000590.1:0-2916 GCF_036700185.1 Microcoleus sp. BM001215392
CCATGCCCAACCACAATACTTAATAAAAACTTTACAAAAGTTACCATGTTGTCCAACACGAGTTAGAGTTATCCTATAAAATCCAGCAATCCTGCAAAGCGTCAACCTTCCCGTCACTTATCCACTGGTTCGATGACTCAAACCCAAAGCACCAAAACCGCCACCCCTACTGCAATTTATTCCTTGACAATTGCTCCCGCCTGTGTATTGCGCGGTCAAAACGCCCTCGCACAAGCCGGAGATGCGATCGCCCGTTTCGGAAAGCGGCCGCTAATCGTCGGCGGTAGCAACTCCCTCGCCGCCGCCCAACCCTACCTGCAACCAATCCTGGAACAACAACAGCTACAATCCGCGCAAACAGCCTACGGCAAGGATTGCAGCGAAACCAGCCTCGAAACTCTCCGCGCAGCCGTCCAAACCCATCAAGCCGACTTCATCATCGGCGTCGGTGGCGGCAAAGCCTTGGATGCAGCCAAACTCCTCGCCCACCAGTCCAAAATGGCGATCGTCACCATCCCCACATCAGCCGCCACCTGTGCCGCTTGGACAGCACTTTCTAACATTTATTCCGAACAAGGTGCGTTCCAATACGATGTCACATTAGCCAGATGTCCCGATTTGCTAGTCCTCGACTACGGCTTAATTCAAACAGCACCGCAGCGGACATTAGTAGCAGGAATTGGAGATGCGATCGCCAAATGGTACGAAGCATCAGTCAGCAGCGGACACTCCGAACAAACTCTGATAATTTCTGCCGTCCAACAAGCTAGAATCCTGCGCGATATCCTGTTCCAAAAATCAGCCGCCGCCCTCAAAGAACCCGGTAGCGAAACCTGGCAAGAAGTCACAGACGCCACCGTATTGCTAGCAGGAGTAATCGGCGGAATTGGTGGCGCCCAATGTCGCACCGTTGCCGCCCACGCCGTCCACAACGGCCTAACTCATCTATTAGCAAGTCACGGCACATTGCACGGCGAAAAAGTTGCCTACGGCATATTAGTGCAACTGCGGCTAGAAGAAATTCTGCAAAACAATCAACTCGCAGCCACCGCCAGACAGCAACTGCTAAAATTCTATGCTGAGATTGGATTGCCTCAAACTTTAGAGGACTTAGGACTCGGAGACGTTAGCCTCACACAATTGCAGCGCGCGGCTGAAATAGCCTGCTATCCCAATTCCGACATCCACAGACTGCCCTTTAAAGTTGTTCCCGAACAATTAATGGCAGCGATGGTTTCTACCACCGTACCTGTGGGAGAATTGAAAATCAAGAATTAAAAAAGTTTGATGGTTCGGACTAAAGTCCTTGAAAGGTTGCCCTAGAAAGGACTGAAGTCCTTACTACGAACCCGAAAATTTCGATGTTTTCTACCGCACCACTTGTGGGACAATTAAAGATTAAGAATTAAAACAGTTTGATCGTTCGGACTTTAGTCCTGAAAAGGCTGTGTTAGAAAGGACTGAAGTCCTGACTACAAACCCGGAAAACAACTAACAACTGATACACAAAAAATGACCTTGGATTGGATTAGCCCTGCTGACAGGTTGCAAAAACTACCGCCCTACGTATTTGCCCGTCTCGACGAACTCAAAGCCCGCGCCCGCGAACAAGGACTAGATTTAATAGACTTAGGAATGGGAAATCCCGACGGTGCGACTCCTCAACCGGTAGTAGAAGCCGCCGTCGCAGCTATCCAAAATTCTGCAAATCACGGCTATCCGCCCTTTGAAGGAACTGCCAGTTTTCGCCGTACTATTACCAAATGGTACAGCCGACGCTACAATGTTGAACTCGATCCAGAAAGCGAAGCATTGCCTTTATTGGGTTCTAAAGAAGGTTTAGCACATTTTGCGATCGCCTATATCAATCCCGGCGACTTAGTATTAGTACCGAGTCCCGCTTATCCAGTATTATTTCGCGGCCCAATCATCGCCGGTGCCAAAGTTCACAACATCATCCTCAAACCAGAGAATGACTGGGTAATTGACCTAGGTTCCATTCCCGACAGCGTAGCCGAACAAGCCAAAATACTCTACTTTAATTATCCCAGCAATCCCACCGGAGCAACTGCCCCGCGCGAATTTTACAAAGATATTGTTGCTTTCGCACACAAACATCAAATTTTGTTGGTTCACGATTTATGTTATGCGGAGTTAGCCTTTGATGGGTATCAACCGACAAGTTTATTAGAAATTCCCGGTGGAAAAGAAATTGGTGTTGAGTTTCACACCATGTCTAAAACCTACAATATGGCTGGCTGGCGAGTCGGTTTTGTAGTAGGAAACAGCAAGATAATTCAAGGTTTGCGCACCTTAAAAACCAACCTAGATTACGGTATATTTTCCGCGTTGCAAACAGCCGCAGAAACAGCACTGCAATTGCCCGACAGTTACTTGCACGAAGTGCAGGAGCGCTACCGCATTCGCCGCGATTTTATGGTTGAAGGCTTAGCAGAATTGGGGTGGAATATTCCCAAACCTCTGGCTGCGATGTATCTTTGGGTTCCTTGCACTCCGGGCATTAGTTCTACCGATTTTGCCCTGAATGTTTTGCAGCAAACTGGTGTGGTTGTGACTCCTGGTAATGCTTTCGGCCCTGGTGGAGAAGGATATGTGAGGGTTAGTTTGATTGCAGATTGCGATCGACTGGGAGAAGCTTTGCGCCGTTTGAAACAAGCAAACATTCGCTATCAATAGTCATTGGTCATTAGTCATTAGTTATTTGTTGGTTGTTATTTGTTATTAGTTATTTGTTATTAGTCAGTAGTCATTAGTGATTGGTCATTAGTCATTAGTCAGCAGTCATTAGTTACTGATTATTGGGAAATCTTCAAAAATAACAAATAACAAATAACAACTGTCAAATAACAAATAACAAATAACAAATAACAAATAACAAATAACAAATAACAAATA
>NZ_JAUBOJ010000591.1:0-2908 GCF_036700185.1 Microcoleus sp. BM001215392
GACAGTTGACAGTTGACAGTTGACAGTTGACAGTTGACAGTTGACAGTTGACAGTAGGCGAACTGTTTTTTATAGCGGCAGGTTGAAACCTGTCGCTGCGTTTTTTGGCTACAATAATAATAATAATAGTCAAGCAACTTGTGTAGCGGGAAAAATAGCAAAATGCGATCGCTCGTCGAAACCGAAACCAGTACCGAAACCCGATTCTATTGGTGGCCTTACCCGTTTGTCCAGGGCGAATTCATTGCCGGAGCAGATGCTACAATCAACGGCCCAGCAGCTTATAATACATCTCCAGCACTTGGCGATCGCGATCGAGCCTTTTTACTATCAGTCAGGGAAAACCCACCAGCACCGTCGGAATGAGTGCTCGCATTATTTTCAGATTATTAAATAAAACAATCATTAAGATACAGATTTTTCACTGTTTATTCTGATGAGTACAATTAGACAAGCAGCCCATAGGTAGCTGTCTAACTCATGACTCTAATTGATAAATTTTACTTCTATTTTGCAGGCAAAAGTACGCGTAGCGTAGCTATCCGGTAAGGAATAGCCCCCAAGTGGCACGAACCAAATTTATATCCACAAGACGGCAAATACAACACAACATATACGGTTTGCCACAATGCCCGAATCGATCGCACGCCGTACATTAGGAAGAGTAAAGAAAAGCAGTCGAAAGCTGTAGCAGTAGAAGCCTCACCGATGCAACCGTCCCCCAACAGGTTCGGTAAACACCCCTTCATCGCAAGGTCTAACCGCCCGCAGTATAGAGATAAGCACCCTATCGAAGACTGTATTAAAGCAGAACTGACTACCCGTAAACCGCGAGGTAGAATCGCAGTCCTGAATAACCAGACTATCACACAGATAGAAAACCAAAATTTTGTAGAGATTGGAGCCGGAACACCCCTATGGGAAAAGTAGTTGGAATTGACTTAGGTACGACAAACTCCTGCGTCGCAGTTATGGAAGGCGGCAAACCCACCGTCATAGCCAACGCCGAAGGGGGTCGCACCACACCTTCCGTAGTAGCATACGCTAAAAATGGCGATCAACTCGTCGGACAAATCGCCAAGCGTCAAGCCGTGATGAACGCCGAAAACACCTTTTACTCAGTAAAACGGTTTATCGGGCGCCGGGTTGACGAAGTAACCCACGAAACCACTGAAGTTTCGTACAAAGTCCTGAAAGTCGGCAACAGCCTGAAACTCGACTGTCCCGCCCGCGGCAAGCAATTTGCTCCGGAAGAAATTTCCGCGCAAGTGTTGCGCAAACTCGTAGAAGATGCCAGCAAATACCTAGGCGAAACTGTTACCCAAGCGGTAATTACAGTGCCCGCTTACTTCAACGACTCCCAACGCCAAGCTACTAAAGACGCTGGAAAAATTGCCGGTATTGAAGTTCTGCGGATTATTAACGAACCTACAGCGGCGGCTTTAGCCTACGGATTAGATAGAAAGAGCAGCGAAATCATCCTCGTATTTGACTTGGGTGGCGGTACTTTCGACGTATCGATTCTCGAAGTAGGCGACGGCGTATTTGAAGTGCTAGCAACTTCTGGAGACACTCACCTCGGCGGTGACGACTTCGACAAAAAAATCGTCGATTTCATCGCTAACGAATTCCAAAGAGCCGAAGGAATTGACCTCCGCAAAGATAAACAAGCACTCCAACGCCTGACGGAAGCAGCCGAAAAAGCCAAGATTGAACTGTCGAGCGTTACTCAAGCAGAAATCAACTTGCCGTTTATTACTGCGACTCAAGACGGGCCAAAACACTTGGACACCACCTTGACTCGGGCCAAGTTTGAAGAGCTTTGTTCTGATTTGATCGATCGCTCTCGCATTCCCGTAGAAAATGCAATCCGCGACGCCAAACTCGACAAATCTGCAATTAACGAAGTTGTATTAGTTGGTGGTTCTACACGCATTCCAGCCGTGCAAGAACTCGTCAAAAAAATCCTCGGCAAAGACCCCAACCAAACGGTAAACCCGGATGAAGTGGTCGCAGTCGGTGCAGCAATTCAAGCTGGCGTGCTCGCAGGCGAAGTCAAAGACATCCTGTTGCTCGACGTTACCCCGCTGTCTCTGGGCGTGGAAACCTTGGGTGGCGTGATGACCAAAATCATTCCCCGCAACACCACCATTCCTACTAAGAAGTCGGAAACTTTCTCGACTGCTGTAGACGGTCAAACAAACGTGGAAATTCACGTTTTGCAAGGCGAACGGGAAATGGCGAATGACAACAAGGATTTAGGAACTTTCCGCTTAGATGGAGTTCCCCCAGCTCCCCGTGGCGTCCCTCAAATTGAAGTTACTTTCGATATCGATGCTAACGGTATTTTGAATGTAGCCGCCAAGGATAAAGGTACTGGTAAAGAACAATCGATTAGCATTACTGGTGCTTCAACTTTGCCCAGCAATGAAGTCGATCGCATGGTTCGGGAAGCCGAATCCAATGCGACTGCTGACAAAGAACGTCGCGAACGGATCGATCGCAAAAACCAAGCCGATTCTCAAGCCTATCAAATCGAGAAGCAGTTGGCAGAATTGGGCGATAAAGTTCCCGCTGGTGACAAAACCAAGATTGAAGGATTGCTAAAAGACTTGCGGGCTGCGATCGAGAGCGAAGATGACGATCGCATCAAAACCCTAACAACAGAGTTGCAGCAAGCATTTTACGCAGTCAGCAGCAACCTGTACCAACAAGCAGGCGGCCCAACTGACGGTAGCGCAGGCGGCCCCACAGGCGGCCCAACTGACGGCGGCGACGACGTGATTGATGCCGACTTCACCGAAGGCAACAAATAGCAGGCTAATACCAATTTTTATCAGGCTGCATAGAATTCGATCCCCCCTAGCCCCCCTTAATAAGGGGGGGACAAGATTCTTCTCAAAGTCCC
>NZ_JAUBOJ010000592.1:0-2894 GCF_036700185.1 Microcoleus sp. BM001215392
TGCGTCAGTCTTATCCTATGGTACTCTCGCTGCTTAAAAACTGTCCGAAGTATTGCTAAACTTGTATTTAATATACCTAAAGATACAAACAAAATTATAACTTTAGTAAGAGGGAAGATTCTAGTTTAGATTGTAAAAGTTAGGCAGGTCGTCAACTTTTTCGATTTACTGGCGGGATTTCTGCTAACTCGAATCATGGTAGCGATCGCTTTTTGAATGACCGTTGAGTTGTTTATCTTGTTCCACAAGGAGCGAACAGTCGCTGCTTGCAAATGTCCGCATTAGTAAAGACATCAGAGAATAGTGGTGAATCTCATCCCGCAAAAATTACGTCCGAGTAAAGCGCAATGCAAAAGGATTTTGTGGGGCTTGGTATTTGGCACCACGGGTCTTGGTCTTATTTTAGTCATCGATCTTTTGCTGGCAAAAACAAATTACTCGATCGCCATGTTGTATCAAATTGTAAGTGGTGGAATTTGTCTGCGATCGAGCGCTCCTTCTTGTAACTCGAATGGGGCGATCGCAACTCCAACTACAGCGAAACTTGGAACAACAGGTATGGTGGTGAGCGAACAGCACGAAGCAACGCAAGCTGGGATTGCTATTTTGAACCAGGGTGGAAACGCGATCGATGCGGCGGTGGGTGTAGGGTACGCGCTGGCGGTAACGTATCCCTGCTGCGGCAATTTGGGTGGCGGTGGTTTCATGCTGATCCGGTTTGCAGATGGTCGCAGCCGCTTTTTGGATTTTCGGGAGATGGCACCGGGTGCGGCAACCCCAAATATGTATTTAGACGCCAAAGGGCAAGTAATTCGGAATCTAAGCACTAAAGGCTATCTTGCAGTCGGCGTTCCGGGAACGGTGAAGGGGCTGGATTATGCGTTAACGACTTACGGCACTCGCAACCGCCAGCAAGTGATGGCGAGTGCGATCGCGCTTGCGGAACGAGGATTTATCTTGCAAGCTGCTGATGCAGCACTTTTGCAGGGATTCACCAAAACCTTTAAAACTCAGCCGAATGTTGCTTCGATCTTTCTCAAAAACGGAAAGCCGTATCAGTCGGGCGATCGTCTGGTGCAATCGCATCTAGCGCGATCGCTGCGTTCGATCGCGGATCGGGGATCGGATGCTTTTTATCAGGGCGCGATCGCAGACGAACTTGTTACGGCAAGTCAACAAGGGCGGGGTATTTTAACGAAAACAGATTTAGCGAAGTATCGGGTTCGCGATACCGTGCCGCTGCAATGTCAGTACCGCAACTATCAAATTCTGACAGCCCCTCCGCCCGGTGGCGGCGCAACGCTGTGTCAAATGCTGAATATTTTAGAAGGCTATCCGCAGTCCGATCGCTTGTCCCAAACGCTGCACCGTCGATTCAGCGCCATGTTATTTGCATATGCCGATCGCAATGCCATGCTAGGCGATCCGGCATTTGTGCGCAATCCGTTAGATCGGTTGCTATCCAAGTCTTACGCTGCAACGATTCGGCAAAAGATTAAGAGCGATCGCGCGATCGATCCAAATCGGGTTTACCGCACCAATCCCGCCGTTGAAGGCAACCACACCACGCACTATACGATCGCAGACCGACAAGGCAATATAGTTAGCGTAACTTATACGATAAATGGTTTATTTGGAGCAGGTGTAATCGCCGGACAAACTGGATTTTTCCTCAATAATGAAATGGATGATTTTACAGCAAAACCTGCCGTTCCTAATACTTATGGATTGGTTCAGGGAAGCGCCAACGCGATCGCACCCTTAAAACGTCCCCTCAGTTCGATGACTCCAACAATTGTGCTGCTGAACAACCAACCTGTTTTAGCCACTGGTAGCCGCGGCGGTTCCACAATTCCCACCACAGTTCTACAAGTTATTCTCAATCGAGAAGCAAATCTGACGCATCAACAATGGGTAGATGCTCCGCGAATTCACTATCAAGGACTCCCGAATGTTGTTATCGCCGAACCTTACGCGCTTGCTAATCCCGTGTTTCAGGAACTTTGGCGGATGGGATATCGCGTCATTCCGTTTCCGAATTGGGGGGCTGCTGAATCGATCGCGATCGACCCGAGTGCAAAAACAATCTACGGACTGCACGATTCGCGGGAAAGAACTGGCTCCGCCCTTGCTCAATAAACAACTTGAAATTTAATTAACAGAAAATTCATTAAAACGATCGGCTAATAAAGATAAAACTTAGTTTAAAATCCTCCTTGGAACCTACCGCATCCACCTATGCCAAGCCGACACCGCCAATTCCGCGTCCGTCACCTTCTGGTAGTTTTATTCCTGAGCAGCCTCACAATTTGCCTGTGGCCCAATTATGTTCCCTTCACCACTTTGCAATGGCCAGAAGTAGCAACTGCACAGTCTGCAAATGCCAGGCAACTCGTACAACAAGGAATTGAACGATATCGTGCAGGAGACGCGCCAGGAGCGATCGCATCTTGGCAAACTGCCTTAAGGAATAAAAATTTAATAACATCAGCGATGTATAATAAATAAATGAGTGAATATGAATACGTTTATGTTTCGGTATAGATGTCAAATATTATACCTACCTGTTTCTTCTTATGTCCCTGATGATTGGTTGATTTGAATCATTTCTTACTAACTTAATTTATGTATTACTCAGATGAAATTACTGCTTTAATGCTCAAACATCATCAGTTTTTATCTGAAAAAGACCAAAGAAAATATGCAGCTTTCTTAAGCGGTAAAACTAGGTCGTGGTGGAATTATTTACATAGCCCGAGTTTTGGGAGTAAATAGAAATACAATAGCCAAGGGTATTAAGGAGTTAAAAAGTGAATCAGAACCCACCTTAAACCAAAAGAGAATTCGTCGAAGAGGGGGAGGAAGAAAAACTAGGGATTCTCAGATACCTGATT
>NZ_JAUBOJ010000593.1:0-2893 GCF_036700185.1 Microcoleus sp. BM001215392
TTGCCAAAAAGCTTGGTCTTTCGGTAAAAAGGAAATCAAAGAAAACCTCAACAATACTATTGACAGACCAGTACAAGAACTGTCAGAATTAGGCAATCAAGAAATACAGTGTTGAGGTCGAACAATGCTTTTGTCCATCAAGACAAAGTTAAAACTAAGTAAAAGTCAAGCAACTATAATGAGCAAGCACGCTGGAATAGCGAGGTTTACTTATAATTGGGGATTGGCTACTTGGAGCGACCTTTACAAAGATGGATTGAAGCCCAATAAATACCTACTCAAGAAGTTCTTCAACAACCATGTCAAACCTGAGTTTACATGGATTAAGGAAACGGGAATCTGCCAAAAAATAACTCAATATGCTTTCTCTAATCTTGGAGATTCTTTCTCCTTGTTTTTCTCAAAAAAAGGTGGATACCCCAAGTTAAAGAAGAAGGGGCATCATGATTCCTTTACGATTGATGCAGGTGGGAAGCCAATTCCGGTAGGTGGTACGTCCATAAAGCTACCGACGATTGGATGGGTAAAAACCTACGAAGGATTACCTCACACGACTTGCAAATCAATTACTATTTCACGTACTGCCGATAGTTGGTTTATAGCGTTTGCCTACGAACAATCTCATAAGCCGACTATCAAGCAACACGAGATTGTGGGTGTCGATTTAGGGGTCAAGGTGTTAGCCACATTGTCTACAGGGTTAGTCTTCCCTAACCCAAAACATTACAAGATCGGTCTTGGAAAGCTTAAGCGATTATCCCGAAAGCTTGCCCGAAAAGTCAAAGGTTCCAATAATAGATATAAAGCCAAAATCCAATTAGCAAAGTGTCACGCTCGGATTGCAAATCTCAGGAAAGAAACTCTGCACCAAGTCACTACTTTCTTATGCAAAAACCACGCAAAAATAGTAGTAGAAGATTTGAACACATCTGGGATGTTATCAAATCACAAATTAGCTCAAGTCATCGCTGATTGTGGTTTCCATGAGTTCAGGAGGCAGTTGGAATACAAGGCTAAAAAGTTTGGCTGTGAAATAATCATAGCTAGCCGTTGGTTCCCTTCAAGTAAAACCTGTTCAAACTGCGGACATATTCAGGATATGCCCCTAAAAAAAAGAACCTATGACTGCGAAAGTTGCTGTCATTCCATGGACAGAGACTTGAACGCCGCCATAAATTTATCACGTTTGGCTACAGCGTGAAAGCTTACTGAGGGATAGCCGCTCCCATGCTCCCGATGAAGTAAGAAGCAAATGTCTAGACTTGTCTAGTATTTGTATAGCAGCATAGGAAGTACCGCCCCGACAAAGTTAGATTGCGGGTACGATCAAACTGTCATTGCGAGCACAGCCACCTATTTCGGCATCGGGAAGCGGCACAAAACCTTTGGGCGGGCCGCGACTGACTTCACCTCGTGGCAACTCTATTTTTAGAGGGGTGTCGTCAACTGTCGGGAAGATAAGCACGATAACCGCGATCAGCGAAAAACTCGTCGCAGTCGCAATTTTTTCGCATACGCTAAGGCTCGTGCTGAACACTTTGATGAGGAATTTTCTAAGTACGCGGATCACCATCCGCCAAAAAATTGGGCGTCTAGGCGAACATTCTCTCTGTCGCACCCAAGACAGTTCGTATGACTCGCTCTCTCTGTGACGATTCGCCGATACTATTAATCTTTCTTTAAACTCTGCGATATCCATCATTTAATTCTAGGTATAAGTGGCTGTTTAAGGTTGGGGAAATTTGGGGCTAGAAGTGTTCACTGCGATCTCGGAACACTTAAGTCTTCCGCCACAACATACAACGATTTCGTGAACCTCTAAAACCCTTACACAGAAGCACTTGTCGAATGCTTTTACCTTTAAACACGACGAGTGAGTTTTCGCAGAGAAACCGCACGTAACTCACCCGCTTTTTTACTCACCGATTAAGCGTTTATACTCAGCCTCAGCAGCTTTGTATTTTGGGGAACCACCTTTGGACACGCCCCACACCTCAAAGATGATTTTCGCCTTGCTATAGCCCTTAGCCTGCAATTGCAGAATCCGTTCTAAACGTTCTGAATCATCGTTCTGAGCTAGTTGCTCTGAACGTTCCGAACTCAGACCATCATCATCATTGCAAGTTATTGCCAGAGCGCGTTCTAGGCGTTCGACATCTTCTGAACCCGCATTCAGGATAGATTCCGCTTCCATCCGGCGCTGTTGTTCAGAGATATAAACACTGGTAGCCAATTCATCCTCAGTGTCAGCAATGATGATAGCTTCCTTCATTGCCTCAAAGTCTTCAGCCTGACTGAGCTTGAGGGCAACTCTACGGGATTCAAAGCAGCAAACAAAACCACCGATCAAGGCTAAGCCCGTGGTCATGTTGTGCAAAGGAATTTTACGGCTGAGGATGAACGGCGGTGCTAGCCAGAGAATGAAGCCCGAACAGGTTAGGGCTGAGACTTTTAGAAGCGACATAACATAACCCCCAACCCCACTACAGATGCAGCCAGTCCTGAAACCAATACACCCTGCAAGGTAATTGCCTTGATTTTGAGGCGTGCCACTAACCAGTCATCAAGCACCCAACTCAGCATCCACAGCAAAGCAAAAATTAGGTACACGGCTCGAATTAGAGCCAGCGCGTGAGGATGCAGCGACGCTATCCAGCAGAGAAAGCTGGAAGCAATCGCAAGCATCAAGAAATTGTTGAGCATTGCGATCGCCTTTGTCATCCCTTTGCCCCCTGCAATTTCGCCTTGATTTCACTGATACGGGTGTCGGCGCTGCTAGCGGCTTGATCCAAACTCATACCCAGTCGAGCATAGGCGGGGCGTTGTGCGTGCAAGTGCTTGCCGAGTCTGCCATCAGCGCGCTTTTTTACCAGTTCGTTGTCGGCAACGACAC